>CAYUNA010000108.1:0-10482 GCA_964445895.1 uncultured Saprospiraceae bacterium
AAAAATTCTCTCACGCCAACTTATCACTATTAACTTGACTTACTACTTAGGAACGCGAAGTAAATAACTTAACATTCTTGAGAGGATATTTTGTTCTCATTTTTCACTTTGAAAATGCTCATTATATCAACATAAATCGCAGTTTCAAAGTAAAAACTAAGACCAAACTTTCTCTCTCAAGAATGTCAATTTATTTATTTCGCGTTCCTTAAAAAATTTAAACATGTTCTAATTTTGAAAAATAAAGTCTAATTTTTTTTGTTTTCTTTGCAAAACTTAACTCGTTGTTTCGCTCCAACATTTTTAATACAACCCTATTTTAAAAAGACCTACCTCTTTGAATGTTTTTTTTAAATAAAAATTGACGGAGGAGAAATAATAGACTTTATGTATAAGATTTTTAAGTGCCATCTGGTAAAAAACTAATCGATGAATATACGCGACGAACTTCCCTTAGCATTCGATAATGCAAAAGCCTGTGACCAATTATTTCAAAAAGTGATTTTAGAGACGGATGCTGACGCCATATTCAGAGGTTATATTGGTGCAGTGCATTTGGCAAAAGCCCGCCACGCCTCTATTTTCAAAAAAATGAGCTACTTTAATAAGGGGACAAAAATTTTGGATAATGCTGTAGCGGATGCCCCCGAAGAAGTAGAACTGCATTTTTTGAGAATGACAATTCAATTGAATGCACCAGGTTTTTTGGGATATTCTAAAGAATTAGAGGAAGATAAGGCTTTTGTTTTTGAGCATTTTTTTGAAGCCGAAGATGATATTCAGCGAAGAATGCGAGAGTATATCACAGAATCTGGCTATTTTTCGGAGGAAGAAGTAGCAGCAATCCAAGTATAAGTCAGGGCGTTTGTAAAAAACAACCTGACGCGTGGACATATTTAAAACCAAAATTCACCCATGATAAAGAACACCTTACTATCCGAAAAAAAGATGATGGCAATTATTGTAATGAATGCCATCGTTATCTTCTTTCTACATTTTCCAGATTTCAAATACAACCATGTTTTAAATGTTTTAGACATCGTTTTTTTGTTAATTTTTACGCTGGAAGTAATCGTAAAAATGCGGGAGTATGGAACAAAAGGATATTTTGGAGATAAATGGAATCGCTTTGATTTTGCTTTAGTCGTGCTGACTTTACCGTCGTTGGTGAGTGGCTTATTTCCTACTTTAGAAATTAATATTATCCTGTTGTTGCGGCTATTTCGCCTGTTTCGCTTACTCAAGTTTGTCAGATTTGTACCGCATATCAATATGTTGTTACAAGGTTTGAAAAGGGCAATTCGAGCGTCAGTATTGGTTTTAATGACTTTATTTTGCTTAGATTTTATGCTGGCGTTATTTAGTTGTCATTTTTATGGCGATATTGCACCCCAATATTTTGGTAATCCGCTGGTCGCTTCTTACACTATTTTCCAAATGTTCACCATAGAAGGTTGGAATGAAATTCCCGCGGTGATTGGTCAACAAATGGAAGATAATGGCGGCGGAGATGTCATTATTGGTTTTACCAAATTCTTTTTTGTAATGATTGTCTTAATTGGCGGTATCTTCGGCATGTCTCTTGCGAATGCTATTTTTGTAGATGAAATGACGGTGGATAATAATATGGAGTTGGAGAAGAAAATTGATACGCTACAGACTCAAATTGAAGAACTAAAAGAATTAATCACAATGAATAATGAGCAATAAGGGAGTTGATAAATACCTATTGTTTAATTGTTTGCTACTCATTGTTAATCGAATTACATGCACTTTATTATATACGACATCGAAGCAACCTGCTGGGACCCACGACCTGCTAACAAAGCGCAGGAAATCATCGAAATTGGTGCATACAAGCTCAATCGCTATGGAGAAGTATTGGATGTCTTCAACAAATTTGTGCGCCCTGTGGTACATCCTACCTTATCTATTTTTTGCAAACATTTGACAAGCATTTCGCAAGTAGATGTCAATCGAAGCCCTAAATTTCCAGAAGTAATTGAAGCCTTTCAAGATTGGATTGACATCTGGGATGAGGAATATCTGCTGTGTTCGTGGGGCATTTTTGATAAAAAAATATTGATTCAAGACTGCGATTTACACAATATGGATGCGGAGTGGGTAGAACCACATTTGAATTTAAAAAAGCAATATCACGATATTAAGGGTTTGCGAAAAACGCGGGGACTGCGGTACTGTGTGGAAAAAGAAGGGTTTGAATTTACCGGCATGCAACATCGAGGAATCAGTGATGCAGAAAATTTGGCCAAGTTATTTGGTAAATATATTGATATGTGGCAGTATTAAAAAAAAACGCCCCCTCTCGAAAACTTCGAGAAGAGGCTATCCCAAAAACCGATTACGTCTTGGGCTATAATGGAGTATAATCTGTTCGTTTTAATTAATGATGAATAAGAAGTTGCGACTAAATGATTAGCGTAACAATTCATCATTCTACCACCATCTTCCTCACTGCCGAATCTGTATCCGTTTCTACCCGATAAATCAATACCCCACTCGCATTCAAATCTGCTTTTTGCACCTCAATTTCATGATACCCTGACGCAAAATTATCTGCAACAACGTACAGTACTTTTCCCGTCAAATCATAGATTGTGAGGGTGGCGCGACCAGTTTGGGGCAAATCGAAACCGATAAGTGTACTGTTAGCAAACGGGTTGGGTTGATTCTGATATAGATTCATTTCCTCTGTTGCAAAAATGTGGCCATTTTCGGTGAAGTCCAAGCCAATTGACCAAATCTCGCCTAAAATACCCAATTTAGGGTAGGCTTCTGCGGCGGTATAACGGGAGGTGATTTGTAGTAAATTACGCAGCATTCCATTAGCTTTTGCCCGAAATTGTAGGTGAATGACCGCTTCCCCATCATTTAATTCCGTTTTTTCTAAACTATACCAACTTGCAGTCAATACGCCTTCATCCAAAAGGGCAAAACCAAAGTTTTTCGCTGAAGTAATTTTAGTTTCGTGGACTTCTATCAATTCGAGTTGCGTCGGGTCAAAATTAAGCGTAAACTGACAACCCACAATCTTGACTATTTCATCCGAAGTGAATTTAATAGAATAAACCTGACCAGCTTCAAGTTGCTGATTTTTGGTTGTAAAGGTTAATTCATCAGTGAAACTTCGGTCGTCTACACCCAACAAATTTGTCGGGTTGACATTGCCATTGACATCACCTATTTTGATACCAAAAAAATTGGCATTCATCTCATCTTCTGGCAAGTTGTTGTAGTTTTTTATTTCAGGAAAAAACGCTTGCCAAGGGTCTGCTGGATTTGGAAACTCATAATCTTGCGCCACAAATCGCCAACTGGTATTGTTTTGAAATGTCGGAATGGTCAGTAAAATCAGCTTCTGTATTTCGACCATATCCAGCGTCGTGATTGATTTAGAATTATTGGCATCTGCCGCAATCATTTGATACGGTGAAGACAATAGTTCCGTGTTCAAAATATGCTTTTGAATATACACCAAATCCAGGGTCGAAACACCATTGCGTGGATTGATGTCCTTCTGTGGAAGAACGGTATAATCGCCACCCGCCAGCAAGTTATCAAACGCATAACTACCGGTCATATCTGTCATTGTTGCAGAACTCATTTGACCACTAACAAACATTTCTACTTCATTAATCCCTTCATTATCAACTGTTTCTACAAAACCACCAACAACGATATTGTTAGGGCAGCTATTCATATTGTCTTGAATGGTTACGAAAGTCGTACAAAAATCCTGCAAACCATTAATGTCCGTCACCCAAATCCGTACCAACTGCGAACCGACCAAATCACAATCAAAATCAATACTTTGTGTCGTCGGACTTCCGTCAATAACTGCACCTCCTGCACCTAGTAATTCGATACCAAACGGGGCAGTCGGCAAACCACAGTTATCTGTGCTGCCATCATCCAAATCTTCCGCCCAAACAGACACCATTGGCGGCTGTGTATTCATAATTTCAATGACAATTCCATCTTTACAGTAGGGTGTTGGAAATGTGCAATCCGTAACGACAACTGTGGTGTTGCAAGCCGAAGAATTACCGCAATTGTCCGTTGCTGTAATTGTCATTTCATAACTACCTATGCCTACATTTTGAAATGCAAAACCATTGCCCAAATCACCGCTTACCGCGAACGTAATGTCGTCACTGCAATCTTCCGCATTAGGCGTCGGAATGACAACATCTGCCGTACAATTTTCAATAATACAAACAGGAATTTCTGTTGCGCAAGTCAAAATCGGCGCAGTGGTGTCGTTAATTAAAATTTGTTGCTGCTGCTGAATATAGCCGTCGCCACCATCGCGATAACGTCCGTTGACCAAGGGATCAGCGATTTCATCAGCCACTTGGTCACCAACGGTACACCAATTGATAATGGTCCAGGTTCGCACAATTTTATAGCAAGCATCATTGACGATTGTGAATAATTGGTCGTCGTGACTCGTCGCAATTAGCTCGCATGTTTCAAAGAAAATTTCTGGCTCATTAAACGGTGAAGGTATATTTTCTGGCTCAAAATCATCTGCCCCTGTACAATCGGTTACTTCATAATTTAGTGGAAATGCCACCTCAAAATCTGAAACGTGTTCTACCGTAATCGTCTGCGAACAAACGGGTGAAAATTGACCTTGTCCATCTTCCGCACGCCATGTTCGAGTGATATTTCCAGCGTCGCATTGGTCTAAATTTATCACAACAGTCGGGGTGATTTCAAAAGCGCAATTATCATAAAAAAGTGGTTCGCCAAAGTCCGCATTTAACGCTGCATTTCGACAATTAAAAATAACCAAACGTTCTATATCAGACATTCCCGGTTGAATTTCGCCACATACCAAAATCGCAGGTTCGTACGCTGAATTGTATGTATCGCAAGTGATGCTTTGAGGCGCAGGACAAGTCAAAATGGACGGGGCTAATTGGTCATCAACATTTACCTGCACCGTACATTCATTCGTATTTCCAAAGCAATCTTCTACTTGAAAAAATACGGTAACCGGACTCGCCGCAATATCTGCACAGCAAAAAGTTACCGTTTCCGAAAAGGATGTATTGCCCGCCAAACCGCAGTTATCGGTTGGTCGCCTTACGGCAAAATTATCCAAACAGCAATTGTCATAACTGCCATCATCAAACGTTTCCGCGAAGACCGTTGCAGTTCCATCATTTGTTAAATTAACAGTCGTAATAAAATCACAAATCGCAACTGGAGTCACATCATCAATCACCGTCACTGTTACACTAAATTCACTAAAGTTACCACAAATATCCTGCACGGTATACGTTATTATATGGTCGCCTAGCGTTAAGCCAGGTGCTGGAATTGTCCCGCCAAATTCGCCATCTACACCATTTGCATAATTTATTTCTCCAATTGGCGTAAAAATTTTCACCGTAAAATCACTACAATTATCCGTTACCGTCGCTGGAGGAATAAACCCCGTCGAACGACAAGATTGTGGAGGATTGCCATTGATATTGGCACTCACCGTTACGTCGTCAGCCGCAATCACCGCGGGCGTTTCGTCGCGCACAGAAATAACTTGTACGTTATCTTCACCGTTGCCACCAACCGTCACCAGCTGTCCTGTACACCAGTTGAAAATCGTCCATGTTCGGATAATTTTAAAGGTATTGCCACATGAACTTAGCGTGTCATCCGAGTGCGTATAGTCGTAATTACAGTAGGTTCCGTCAATTTTAGTCGGCACTCCAGAACCTGTCGTCGCCAGATTTCCAGTTAGCGGCATTGCATCCGTAATCGTCGAAAATTGTGCATATTCGTCGCAAGACCAGGTTGCATCACCTGCCAAATCTGGTAAACCTTGTGTCGGAATGAAAATCGTTCGGGTACAATTTGCCGAAGTATTATTGTAAAAGTCAGTTGCCACAAACGTCTGTACAATCTCCACACCGTCGCACTCATTCGTTGCATCTGTCGCTTCATCCACCATAAAAATAAACGGGTTGGATGTACAATTATCTTCCGCAATTGGTAATGGCACATCATCTGGATTCTCGTAGCATTCGACCGTCGCATCAGGGCAAGTTGTAAAAAATGGAGCTAAATAATCGGCGACCGTAACGTTTGACCAACAGGAATTCCCACTTGGTAGATGCGTAATCGTAACTGTTAAATTATCACCGATATAATCGCCCGTAATTGGGTTTGGCACATTTTGAAAATTATTGCGTTTGATGGTCACGCCATAATCATCATAGCAATTATAATCCCCTTCCAAAATCATATCAGGCAAAATGAGTACCTCACAATTCTGGTCTAAACTAAAGTTAATTTGATTGTTACAACTCACTTGTATCGGCGTATCTTCGATTTCAAAAGTCATCGAAACCGACTGTTCACAGCCCGGATTTGCCATAGCTTCTGCCAGCGTTTCCGCAAAATCTGGCGCACCTTCCACCATCCCATCTACCAATAAATAACCGAGGGCTGTACCTGCGTCAAAGGTTAATTCGACCGTGTGTGTCCCCACGCCTAACTCCATCGGATTGACCTCTGTTTCGGGATTTCCATTGATGGTAAAACTCGCTGTTCCATCAACGGCGTTCGCCTCAAAAGTTAATGGAAATGGCTCGGTAAACACGCAAATTGGATTATCCAGCCCCTTAATCATCGGGTCGCTATAAAAACAAGTATTTGAAATTGTCAATTGTTGCCCGCCCGACTCTTCTGCTGTCAGCGAGTACCCATTGGCATCAACATGAATGCCTTCTAAATGATAAATACCAGCACTAACTTCCGTAAACATCGCACCTGCCATTATCGGAGTTGGCACAGCAGGCGGGACAGCACTCGTCGTTTCAAACAAGCCCGTTACCGATACAACTGTCCACATTTGACCAGCAGGACCAGTGATTTCTACTTCTTCTGAAAACTGCCCATTCTCGGTCGTTGTTGCATTATTCAAGCAAGCGCAAGGGTCGGAAATCATCGCTTCACAAGCACCAATTTCAATTGACATCACTATTGGGTCGGATACACAACCACGCGAATCTTCGAGTGTGTAAGTGATTTCAACCATTCCATCGGTTGCATTTTCAGCATTAATGGATACCGTTTCGTTTGTATTATTTTCTAAAACAACTCCCATAGCGGTACCACCAGTAATTTCCCAATTATGAAAAAACGGCGCAGTTCCCGTCATTGGATTTCCAGAAAAATCTTTGGAACTACCGAGGCAAATACCAGCATTGTCAATAGTCGGATTGGCAGTGGGTTTTGGAAAAATCGTTACCGAAATCTCTGTGGATTCTACACTTTCACAATTAGCATCTTCATCGACAGCAGTAATGAAGATGGAATGTGGCGCACCATCCACCAGCACGACATTGGGTACTTCAACTTCATATTCCAAACCAGTTGCTATCAAATTTCCACCATTGTCTGGGGCGGCATCGTAGAAATTGTAGGCAGGCGGATTCGTATTCGCTTGTCCTCCATTTTTTGGTAAAATAACAACAGCTACTTCTTCGCAAACTTCAATATCATCCATCGCATCCGGAGCTAAAAATTCATCAGCCGTCAACATCACATCTAACGTTGCAGTACATTGAAATATATTGTCAGATACCGTCACAGTGTACATTCCTGACGATAGATTTGCTTGGTCTTCACTCATTGGATTTTGTCCAGAACCATCCAAAGTTGACCACAAATAGTTGTAATCGCCTGAACCATTCATGACGGTCAAATCAATAGCACCAGTGGTTGACGTACCACACATCGGATTGAGGTGAGTCTCTGATAACATCGGTGATATTGGGTCAGCTAACTCAGCGATGACGGCTTCGCCATGGCAATTATTTAATGTTAAAATAATCGAATAACTACCAGCCGGCACATTAATAATGAGTTCACCTAACATATTACTCATTCCCGTCGTTTGAGTCGTAGTTTGACCATTGTCAATCCCTAAATCGTAGGTTGTGTTGTTTTCCAAACCATTCAAAACAATATTGCCATTCCCACCACATATCATCGGGTTGTTTTCTTGCGAAACGGCATAAGTTGGTGCAGTTGGTTCATTTAATATAACATTTTGAGTATCAAAACAGCCATTTAATTCAACGGTAACCACATAATCGCCCGCTGCCAGGTTTTCTAATAATATTTCATTATCAGCATTTGCGGTAAACGTATTTGAAATAGTTGTATTTCCATCGGCAGTGTAAGACACATTGTAGATTGTACCATTTTCTAACCCGCCAATCGTGATTTCGCCGTCGGTTGACTCGCATTCTGTTGGGTTAGCTTTTGCTAAATTGATGGTGACATTTTCGAAAATTTCAATCACAAAAGGGACGTTATTGGTATTTAACGTAGCAAAATCAAGGCAGTACATATTGCCCGTTCCATCATTTTGAATTTGTGCCACATCGTTGACATCTGCGTCATTTTTTATAGTATTTAAATAATCGACTGCATTATTGGGTGCATTCCCAACCCAATAAGACAAGCCATAAACAACGTAAATTCCAGTATTTTTATTTGAAAAATCGAAATCACCAGTCGCATTATTTTCAACGATTGTTCCTGTCGCATTTTCTACTAAAATAAAAGCATAATCGTAACCTTCGCCAGAATCCATTTCATCTACAGCCAAAAAATCAGCGGTAAAAACGGCAGCGTTCATCGCATCATCCAACAAATCCTCGCCTTCACAAAGATTAAAATCGGAAGTCGGGGTAGTCGTCGCAATATCGCCTGCATCGGCATGGCAAGGACAACCGGGTATCTTGACGGCAACATTATCAACAGCCGCTTGGTCAGCACCGTTTTGAAGGACGCGAATTTGTAACGCGACATTCATCGTTCCAATTGGAATTTGGATGGTTTCAGTCGTCCAGCCATTTGTGGAAACAGGCGTTAAATCGTTGCCTTCGATAAGCAAAATTTCACCTTGTCCTACCCCATCCAGATAGATTTCATATTTAAAATTATCGCCCATATCAAAATCAGCGACATTGTAATCAAAAGAAATCACGGCATTTTCTACGCTCATCAAATCAACTGTTGCAAAGTCTAAGATATGGTCAAAAGCACCGCCACCATTGAGATTATTGAGGTCTTGCATTCCCCAAAATAAATTTCCAGCGAATGGATTTATCGTATCCAAATTGGTCACCAATCCCCAAATGTCACCGTCTGTATTGTACGGATTTGGAGTCGGCGTAACTGCCCAGTTATCTTCAGCTGTACCTTCAAAACCTTGTGTGACGAAGTCAATCATTTCCAATTCATCATCTTCGACGGTAAGATTCATTGTTGTGTTCGTACCAGTCGTGGCAGCTATACCCCCTTGAATATTTTGAATCGTAAAGGTGAAGTTTTGTTTGTCCTGACAGTAGTTATTGTCGGCAATTGTGACTGTCAAACATTCATTATCCATACTATTAGCAGGGAAAGTAATTGTTTGAGTAGTGTAGTCTCCAATTTGAGTAGAATCGCCCATTGTTAGCGCAATTTCGGCAGTGGTCGATTGCAAAACATCAGGATTTTCGATGGTTATACAAAGCAGATAGGTTCCCTCATTTTCCATAACTGCGTCCATATTTTGGACAAAAGAAACGGTAGTTAACGCTTGTTGATTTTCAGCCAAATTGAGCGTTGTCAAAGAGGAGAAAGTTATTTTTTCGTTCTTTTTAAGTGTGTGTATCGTCGTTGTATTCGACGGATTTGCGACAAGCGCAATCGGTGTAAAAAGCAGTGCGGCGAGGACAAATAACGCCGAAACTGCGAGCTTGTAAATAAGCTGCATCATGGGATAAATTTTGGGACGGCGCACGGTGTTCAGCATCCAGTTCACGGGGGTGAAATGTGTGCTCAATTTCCTATTTGGAAAATTTTCAGTGTGTCGTCTAAGGTGTAAGATTCGTTTTTAAACATGCTTTGTTTTTCAAAACAAAAATAATTCTAACCAACTGACAATCAGCATTTTAAAATCAACTTTCATTTTTAGAAAAACAAATTTTTAGAAATTTATACGTGAATAAAATACCTAAACTGCGCGAGGAAACACGCTTTGCAATAATTAAAAAACGAGCAAAACCATCAATTGAGGGGGAATGAAATAGCTGGTGCTTCGAATACTAATTAATTGACAATTAATTCAGATTTGAAGTACTAATAATCGGTGATAGCTACGTCACGAGATAGTTTTTAAAATCCAATAAAAATCGAAGGGGGAGTGCCTGTAAAGGGAAATTTTCAAGAAGCTAAAAATAAAAATTTTCTTGGTATTGAAAAAAGGGATTTCGTACCAAAAAGTGTGTAAGAAGATGTCTAAATGAATAAAATGATAATGTCCTAAAAGCTTCTTTAAATATCAGGATGTATTGAAAAGAATTTTCGCTACATACCCACAGGATTTATTTTGGATTACAATTATGTCTGAGCGCAAAGTTATAACTTTTTTTTGAATAAGTAATTTTATTA
>CAYUNA010000109.1:0-10440 GCA_964445895.1 uncultured Saprospiraceae bacterium
CCTTAGTGAAATGAATTCAATAACTTGAACCATTATGCTTGTTCTTTTTCCTTCTAAAAACCTTTAAAAATAAGTCCGTAACGCGGCTATGCACTGATTTTTAAACCTTTTTACAAGAAAAAATTACGGCGCATTCTGGCTCAACTTATTAAATTCATTTCACTTATCAATCTTCTCGTTCTACTGTTGAAACAAAACTTAACTTTTTCAACGTCCGCATCGCAATTGATAATTTATCTTTATTCGCTACCAGCAATTTCACTTTTCCTTCATAATAACCCGCTTCGCCCGCGATGGAAAAGGAGCGAATATTCATTTCCAGTTCTGTCGAAAGTACGTGACTAATTTTTTCAATGACCCCAATACCGTCGTCCACACCCGTGATTTTTAAATTAGTAACAAAAGACGTATCTGTTGTTTCAATCCACTCTGCTTTCATGACGCGATAGCCATAATTTGCTAGTAGATTTGCTGCATTTGGACAATTAGAACGGTGGATTTTCAAACCAGCACTTGCGGTCAAATAGGCAAAAACATCGTCACCTTGTACGGGATTGCAGCAGCTCGCAAACTGATATTCGTATTGGTCAGCGGATTCGCCACCAACCAGTAATTTTGGTTTGCCCAGTAGTTTTTTACGACTACGCGGTTCTCCAGGTATCGTTTCTTCTTCCTCTTCTCCTTCTTTTTCAATGATGATTTCAAAGAGTTTGTGGTCTTTGATTTCAAAATTTTTAAGCACCTCATTGATGTTCACCTGGTCTAACGCGATGCCATAAAATAAGTCAACGTGCGATTGTAATTTGTAATATTTTACCAAAGTATCGACCCCTTGTTCCCAATCAACTTTTAGATTTTTAAACTTTCGCTGTAAGGCTTCTTTACCCAATTCACCTACTTTTCGCCGTTCCTCCTTCATTGCCGAGCGAATTTTTGACTTTGCTCGCCCTGTAATCACCAACTTTAGCCAGTCCTCATGCGGTTTTTGATTTTTATCGGTAATCACTTGTACCTGGTCACCACTTTCTAACTTATGCCCCATTGGAACGAGTCGATTGTTGACTTTGATAGCCTTCGCCCGATACCCTACATCTGTATGCACCGAGAACGCAAAATCTAAAGCAGTTGCTCCTTTCGGCAATGCTTTCATATCGCCCGCAGGCGTGGTCACATAGACTTCTTCATGAAACAAATTTGTCTTAAAATCGCTGATAAATTCAAGCGCATCCGAGTTCGGATTTTCTAACATTTCGCGCAAGCCATCCAACCAATTGTCGAAGGCATCCTTTTGATTAGAAACGCCTTTATATTTCCAGTGGGCAGCAAAGCCACGTTCCGCAATTTCATCCATACGCTCCGTTCTAATTTGCACTTCCACGTAACGACCTTTTGGACCAATTACAGTCGTATGCAAACTTTCATATCCATTCGATTTTGGAGCAGCTACCCAATCTTTTAAGCGTTCTGGAATGGGTTTATATTCATCCGTTACGATAGAATAAATGCCCCAACAAGCCAGTTTTTCCTCCTCTTTAGGTACGTCTACGATGATACGAACAGCAAATAAATCATAAATTTCTTCAAAAGGAACACCCTTGTTTTTAAGCTTTTTCCAAATAGAATAAATGGATTTCGGTCGTCCTGTATAGCGATATTTAAAACCTTTTTCATCCAGTTTTTGCATGATTGGTTTAATAAATTCGGCAATATACTCTTCCCTCGAACGTTTGGTTTCATTGAGTTTTTTAGCAACATCAGAATAAATTTCACGGTCGTTGATTTTCATCACCAAATCCTGAAATTCTGTTTTAAATGCATACAATCCCAAACGGTGGGCGAGAGGTGCGTAGATATAACTAGTCTCAGCGGCTATTTTCAACTGCTTGTGACGCGGCATAGAACCCAGTGTCCGCATATTGTGAAGTCGGTCTGCCATTTTTATCAGCACCACTCTCACATCCTCGATGAGCGTACTCAGTACTTTTCGGAAATTTTCAGCTTGTGGACTATGCGCATTGTAGGAGCTATCCAACTTCGTCAGACCATCAACTATCAGCGCGATTTTTTTACCAAAAATACCTTCAATGTCTTCCAATGTCACATCCGTATCTTCGACCACATCATGCAATAATGCGCAGACGATTGCCGTCGGTCCCAGACCAATTTCGGTTGCACAAATTCGCGCCACTTCGATTGGGTGCAGAATGTAAGGTTCACCCGATTTGCGTCGTTGTTCCGAATGTGCTTTAACGGCCATATCATAAGCGGTACGGATATTTTTTTTATCCGTTTCATCCATCGGTGTCTTGATAGATTTGAGTAGCCGTCGATAAGCATCAACGATGAGTTTGCTGTCTATTTCTTCTTGTGTCGCTGTATTGGTTTCCATTGAAATCTTCTTTGTATGACTTATTTTTCTTATTAACTGATGTTGTGCACTTTGGAAATATTTATTCCTCAAACTCCCTTTGAGAAAATACAAAATGACTTTTTACACAGTGTACTTATAGACAAAGCTAAACATTCCTTTTAATAAAATCCACTATTTTTTTTGTAGAAATTTATTTCAAGTAGAATATCTGCTCAAATTATGGTTTTATAGCTGTTAAATGCCGTGTAGTCATTAATTCGGTAATTTGTAAATGAGATTTTACCGAATTAATTACTTCGAGGCACTTATTATCATTTCAAAGTAACTTTTTTCACATATTTTATAAATATTTATTTAATATGTCTAAATTTGCGATTCCAACTCACCCAATCTTTTTTAATGAAAATAAGTACTTGAAAGAATGTAAATTTATTCTTGCACCATTCCTAAACTAATTCCCAATAAATTATTTTTCTGTTCCCTAACAAAGCCTATTTTAATTACTACGCAGCACTTAAGTACTCTGTAACAAAAGTTCCTTTAGTTTTTAAGAAAGGAGAAAATTGTAAATTTTCGACTTTCAATGAAAACAATGCGCGTTGCCTGCGGCAACGCGGGTGGGGTTCTTGAGGATGAAAAATGATTTTTGCAAAATCATTTTTCATCCTCAAACTCCTCTTGCTTTAAGTGCAAAGAAACTTACTTTACACTATATTAATTACCACGCAGTACTTAAAAACGGCATCATTACTGCCATTTATTATTTATACAAACTGCTAATTTTATACCTGACTAATGACGAAGCGACTAATTTTACTGGCAAGTTTTTGCTTTTGCCTAATGACTTTGACGGCGCAAATATGCCCGACAGATAATCTTGATTTTGAAGATTTTGAAACAGCAACCAATGCCAATCCGCCTGTAGGGTGGATACGTGATGAATCATATATCGGAACCATTGCGGCCAATAGCGGTACTAAACATGCAGGATTCAACGACCTCGGTGATATTTTGATTGTCGAACCCTTGACTTGTCCTGGCGAGATTAGCTTTTTTTGGCGAGCATCTGGCGGAAGTTCGGATTTCGATATAGACATAGATTGGAGTATTGATGGTGGCACAATCTGGACGACCGCACAGACGATTTCACTTGATGGCAATAACAGCCCGACGACTTATATGCAAATGATAGTAGACCTTCCTGAAGCGATGTTTTCCGCGCCGTTTGAGGAGGTTTTGATTCGTTTTCATCAGTCGCGGCGAGTTGGTGGTAGTTTTTATTTAGATGATGTTTGCATTACTCCAGGGGCTTGTATGGTCACGCCTACTCAGTTGACTTTCAGTAGTTTACAGTCAGGGTGCTTACAAGAAGATACACCTTTTACCCTTAGCGTCTGTGCAACGGATTCGGGAGGGAATATCGATGATAGTTTTGTTGGAAGTATCAATTTGAGTCTCAATTCAGGTAGCGGGCTATTGACTGGAACGACGACTCAAACTGCAATTAACGGTTGTGCTACTTTCAATGATTTGGCACTATCTGCTGCCGATATTTACACTTTAAATGCGTCCTCTACATCCTTCGCTGGCGTGTCTGGAAACATTGAAATCACAGCACTTTGTCCGCTGACAGAAACGCTAAAAGTGATGACTTACAACCTCTTGAATTTTCCTGATGGTCGGAACGATTGCGGGAGTGCAAACACCGTCATTCCTGCTCGTTGGGACACCTTGCGGAAAATTGTGCAGTACGTTCAACCTGACGTATTGATGGTTTGTGAGTTACAAAATGAAGCAGGGGCTGATATGATTTTAAGCAATGCGTTGAATGTTTTTGGGCAGTCTAATTATGCCCGTGCTGATTTTATTTTAAATCAATCAAGCGGTGTGACAGAGTTGAATAATATGTTTTTTTACAATACGGATAAAATGACTTTAGACGAGCAATCCGAAGTGGCGACTGACTTACGAGACATTGGAAAATATACCGTTTTTCTACACGACCCCAATCTTGCGGTACACAACGATACGACGTGGATTGATTTTTATGATGCCCATTTAAAAGCGGGTTCGTCTGCCACAGATATTGACCGGCGTAGTATCGAATGCACCGATATTCGCAACCATGTGGATGCTTTGCCGGCGGAAAGAAACGCGATTATTGGAGGTGATTTTAATTTTTATGATGCCGCAGAAGCAGGTTATCAAACTTTATTGGGAGGCACTTTTCCATTCAATGACCCAATAAATATGCCTGGGGCTTGGGATAGTAATGCAGCATTTGCAGATATTCATACACAGACGACACGCGCACCTGGAAGTGACCAAATGGACTGCGGTGCGACGGGCGGTGTAGATAGCCGTTTTGACTTTTTGTTGGCATCCAATCCGATTATCAATGGAACGGATAATGTGCAATTTGTCGCAGATTCTTATGACGAATTAGGCAATGATGGTAATCTTTTCAATAAGGAAATCAATGACCCTGCCAATGCTTCAGGCGTACCAGATAGTACTTTGACGGCCTTGAAATTTATGTCAGACCATTTACCTGTGATTTTAGAATTGGATGTGGCTTATCCGTTGGTTGTCTTGCCAGTAGAATCGGCGCCAATTGCCAATAACAATATCGTTAAGATGTGGACAGCTGAAAATACGCTTTTTATCAATGCTGAAACAAATATAGGAATGTCTGACGTATTGATTTACAACATTTTAGGACAAATTGTTTTTTCTGAAAAAGTCAATGTTTTAAAAGGAAAAAATACGTTTAATCTAAATGGAAATTTACCAAATGGCGTATTAATTTTTCAAGTAAAAAGTAGAGAGAGTGGGGCAGTTTGGAGTTTGAAAGGTATGCGATAATTGGGCGAGTTTTGAAGTAAGAGTTAAGTTCTTAGACAGCGATAACTTGTTATTTTTGTTTAAGAACTTAGTTCTACTTTGGCACTTTAGAATTTGGTTTTGTTCCTTCCGTAAGAATATTTCTCGTGGTGCGGACGGACAGAGAATAGCTAAAGACCTATCATTACTTTAAAGTGCCAAAGTAGAATTAGTAACGGTGAAAAAATAACTCTTATATTAGTCCTCAAAGATATAGTCAATCCAAATAATTAAGCAATCAATTTGCATATCCCGAATATTCTCTTTACATTTACATTGTATTCGGAATTTATTTCACCTGAATTTTACCCAATAAGGCAGACTCCGCCTTAGTTATTTATATTTTAATAGTATTGTATTGTTCTTGCTACTTACCGGTCATGTAATGTATTGTTCACCCGTTTAACAATATTTAAAATACATTACAAAATTTTCCTATTTATGAAAAAGTCATTATTCCTTCGTTGGATTGGTATGTCCAGTCTATTCGCAGTGCTCTTCTTTGGACATACTCAACAAATGTTAGCGGACAATTTGTTGAGTTGCGCATGTATTGGTAACGATACTTTAATTTGTGATTTTACTTATCAGATTTCGCCAGCAACAGCGGGTGGTGAATGGTCGGTGCTGTGTGACTCTACCGATGGGTCCGTTGATTTTGATATGATTGATGCCACAACAACACAAATTACCGTAAGTGAATGTGGTGATTATCACCTAATTTATACGGTTAATGATGGTAGTTGTATGAGTGCCGATACGGCGGTTTTTAGTTTTGGCAACCCTAGTTTTGGCGGTATTTCTGCTGATTCAGAAGCTGATTTGGGATACAATGGAACGGTATTTTGTCATCAATCTCCCGACCCTTCTTCTTGCAATCCTGTTTCAATGGGAGGTGGACCTCCTCCAGAAGTGAGTTGGGAATTTTGTGGAGAAGGAACGGCATTTTCGACGATATTTTCAACCAATGTACAGGGTGATATGCCAGCAGTTTGTTTGGCAGATGAAATTACAGTGAGTAGTGAAAGTTTCAACGCGGCGTCTGATTTGGGCTGTATGAATCTTACAGAAGCTGAATTTATTGACCAGTTTTTTAATTTATTTGCAGGGAGTTGTTTACCTGTGTTTGATAGTTTAAATATCCCTTTCGGGGTGCAGTGTCAGGGAATCGGGCAAATTGATACCATATTTAATGATTCGATTTATTTTGATACCATGACCTATTTGATACCATATCGAGTTGGCGGTCAATGGAATTATGTTACGGATGATGGAACTTTATCGCCTTTGAATGACACAACGGATATTGTAGTGAGTGACTCCAATTTGATTTTTATCATCGCCCCAGGGGCAGATTATTACGGGCCTGGCAACTTGGAATTTACGGTCTATGTAGAAAATGATATGATGGATTGGGTGAATCCTGACTATGATATTGAAATGGAAATTCAATGGGTCGAAGAGTTTGCGTACGATACTTTATTGCAAATTACGCAGACCGATTCTATCACTATTATTGCTCAAACCTGTGATAATTTTAGTTTTAATAACAACTTTTCTTTTTCTGGTCCACCAAGCTATCCTTGCGGGCCCGTTACCTTGAATTTTAACTTTTCAACACCACCTGACCCTTTAATGATTGTAGGCGTTTCTACCTGGGATGACTTCTGTGGTTATTGCGATGGAGGAGCTTTTTTAGAAGTGGAAGGAGGTTGTCCGCCTTATTCTGAAACCGAATTTTATGGACTTTGCGGTGGAGTTTACACGTTTACGGTCACCGATGCTAATGGAAATGTGTCGCCTCCTGTTGATGTTTTTATCAATGAAGAACCACCGCTATTTATTAATAGTGTGACGGTGACAGATGATGAATGTGAGGAAAATAATGGTAGCTTAACTATCGAAGTATTTGGAGGTTTTCCGCCCTATATTTATCTTGTCAATGGGATGTCCTCGGGTAGTTCTACCTTTACAGGATTGTCGGCAGGAACTTATGATATTGAAGTTTTTGACAATTTTGGGTGTATTGATTTTGGTTCTGCTACCATAACCACGACCCCACAAGCAACTGTTTCCATTACGGGTAATTTAACTATTTGCCCTGGCGAACAAACGACGCTTACCGCGAACGGTAATTTTGACACCGCCAACTGGACACCAGGCGGCAGCGGCAATTCGATTACCGTTGGAGAAGGCACGTACTGTGTAATGGTTACGACGGTTGACGGTTGTATTGCCCAAGAATGCGTCACGGTGACAGAATCAAATAATATCCCTGTCAATATTTCGGGAGATTTTGAATTCTGTGAAAATACTAGCGCGATGTTGACTGTCAATGGAAATTTTGCCACTTATATCTGGTCGGATGGCTCGACGAGTCCAGCAATCTCCGTCACTGAAGGAGGTACGTACAGCGTTACGGTCAGCGATGGAATGGGCAATACCGCAGCAACTTCAGAGGTGGTCAATGAACTGCCTGCACCGATGCCGACGATTTTGGGAGATGCCTTCATTTGTGAGGGAGAAGTTACGCAGTTGGCAACGCAAAATTTCGTTTCCTATCAATGGTCAGATGGCTCAACGACTGCAACAACCACCGCTGCTTCAACGAATATTTATGAAGTAATTGTAGAAGGAAACAACGGCTGTTTTGGTTCTGCTGCTTTCAATGTCGAAGCTGTACCGTTGCCGAGTGCTGACGTATTTTCGAATGGAAATATTGATTGTATCAACGAAGAAGTAATGCTCGATGGTTCTAATTCAAATGGTTCAAATTTGACTTATAATTGGTCAACTTCTGATGGGAATATTCTTGGAAATATCAATGATTTAGCCATCAATGCGAATGCCGCTGGCGTTTATATGTTAACGGTAACCGAATCGCTAAACAATTGTCAATCAAGTGCTTCTATTACTATTTTAGAAAATACGCAAGCACCTGAGTTATTTTTAACAACAAATCAAACGTTGCCGTGCGATGGTGCTATAGAAATCTTGCCCACCAATACGCCACCAAATACGTATAATTATGAATGGACAAACGCCGACGGTCATCCAATCGCGGATGCAACTACTGCAACGCCAAGTGTAGAATTAGCGGGGACTTATTCCGTCATCATAACCGATACGGAAAATGGCTGTACGAATACAACGGCAACAGAAATTTTGGCAAATGAAACCACTCCACAAGGCGTCGATTTGGCGTTACAAACACCAACCTGTTTTGGCGATGTTGATGGTCAAATTATGGTCGAAAACGTGATTGATGGTAGTGGACCATTTTTATTTTCTATAAACGGTAGTCCATTCATAGAAGATATGATTTTTGCAGGTTTGCCCGCAGGTAGCTTTGAAGTCAGTGTGGAAAGTCAGGTTTCGGGTTGTGTTTATTCAGAAATGGTGACGTTAGCCGATGGCGACCAAATTAATTTAGAATTGGGAGATGATTTAACCATTAACCTCGGAGAAACAGTTGAAGTTGGCGCAGAATCTTTTATTAATGAATCGATTATCGAAGGTGTGATGTGGACAACGACTGCTGATATTGCTTGCGATACCTGCCTGACCAATCCTGTTTTGCTTTTAGAAAATACGACTTTTGACTTAACAATCACGACTGAAAACGGCTGCGTAGTGTCTGACCAAATTCAAATTTCAGTGACAGATAATACGGAATTTTTTGCACCTAATGCGTTTTCACCCAATAATGACGGCATGAACGATCGCTTCACAATTTATTCAAATAATGAATTGTTGAATATTAAAACATTAGCTGTTTATGACCGCTGGGGTTCGCTGGTTTTTGAAAATAAAGACTTCATACCCAATGACGAAAATCTCGGTTGGGATGGAACTTTCAACGGAAAATCGGCGCGACAAGGCGTGTACATTTATATGGCTGAAGTTGAATATTTTGATGGTCGAAAAGATGTGATGAAAGGAGATGTGACCGTACTGGGGACTAATTGATTGCTAACCTGTGGTAAAGTATGGCTATCGCAAAGGGCGTTTGGTGAATAGAGGCTGTATCATGAGGTAATTTTTTTTTAAGAGAAAAAAATGCTCTCACGCGAACTTATCACTATTAACTTGACTGACTACTCGGGGTTCTCAAAGGGGAAAAATTGGATTTTCTAAAAAATCCAGTTTTTCCCTTTTATGAACATTTTCGGCTCAAAATGCTCAACGAACAGATTAGACTAAAAATTAGGAATGACTCCTATTTGCTCCGTCTAAACAAAGAATATTTCGGAGTGCGTTCGGTCAGAAAACCTTCTGATTCAGCCTGATTATCTGCAGCCCGAATCTACTTACTGCAAATCAGCCAATCGCTTCTTCACTTCCTTAACGACTTCTTGCTGCAATTTAATTTCTTTTTTCTTCTCTTCCTGATCTAAAATATTTTGCTCAATATTTGCTGCCATTTCTGGAATTAATTTCTCCGCACTATCAATTTTTTTCAAGTAATTGCCATTCTGCTTCACCAATTTTTTTAAATCATTTTTCAACGATTTTAACTCTTTTTCATCCTCTTCCGCATCGATAGATTGTTGAGTAGCTTCCTGATCTTTAGCATTTTGTTCGAGCGCAAGATTCATATCGATGATGAGCTGTTTGGCGTCGGCAGTTTTCTTATGATAGCTCTCTTTTTGCTTACCCAATTTAGACAAATCATTTTCAAAACCCTTCAGCGTTTTTTCTTCACCTTTCAATTCAATCTCTGTTTTCTTTTTAGAAATATGCAAAGCATAACGGAGCATGAATTTTTGTGCGGCTTCATAAACTTCAGGTGTCACTTTATCTTTTGACAAGAAATTGCCATCCCCCAAATCGAACCAAACGATGTGTTCTGAGTCGTTGCCCATGCCTTCAGTACGGGCATACAGATTAATCAATTTTACGCCATTAATATGGACATCACGAAAACCTTCCGTCATGTATTCATCGGCTTTCTTAACTTTTTTGGTCTTCGCGTTCATTTCTTTCAAGTACGTTTTCCACCATTTCTCCGCATCTTTATCCTTTGTATCTGGCAAGACAATCGATAATGCAGGATAGACTCCAGCAACCATAGAACGCTCACTTTCCTCGACTTGTGCCTGAGAAAAAGTATACATGAAAAGAAATAATCCAGTAAAAAGTAATTTTAGATTTTGCATAAAAATAGGTTTTGAAGAATGGTGAAA
>CAYUNA010000110.1:0-10422 GCA_964445895.1 uncultured Saprospiraceae bacterium
AAAAGCGAGGCGGCTTTAGCCGCCGAGCAAAACGTGAAGAAAGTTTTTACACACTTTACTAATCCTCTTAAAGTCTAGTGATTTTTATTTTTTGTCAGGTCAAGTAGTGCCGCATTTAAGCGCATTTAGCATATAGCAGGTGCATAACATCAGTTACAAATAAAGACTTGATTAAAATTAACATTCACCAAAATTTAACACCCAATTAATCATCATTTTCCTACTAAAAATCGTACTTTTGCACTCGTTTTCAAAAATTCTGAAACAAATTCAATTAAAACAATATGATTACAGTTACTGATTTGGGTTTGCAATATGGCAAACGCGTGCTGTTTGATGAGGTAAATTTAAAGTTCACACAAGGCAATTGCTATGGTGTGATTGGAGCGAACGGTGCAGGGAAATCAACGTTTATGAAGATTTTGTCGGGCGAAATTGACCCGAATCGAGGCTCGGTGTCTATCGAACCGGGCAAGCGGATGGCGGTGCTAAAGCAAAATCACTTTGAATTTGAAGAGAAAGAGGTGCTGAATACGGTCATCATGGGGCATAAGGAAATGTATGACATAATGGTGGAGAAAGATGCCATCTACATGAATCCAGATGCGACGGAGGAAGAAGGTATGCGGGCAGCTGATTTGGAAAATAAATTTGGTGAAATGGGGGGCTGGAATGCGGAAAATGATGCGGCAGAGTTGTTGTCCAATATGGGCATCAAAGAAGATTTGCATTATAAATTAATGAAAGAATTGACGGGGTCTGAAAAGGTAAAAGTATTGTTGGCGCAAGCGTTGTTTGGTGAGCCTGATTTGCTGTTGTTGGATGAGCCTACGAATGATTTGGATGCGGAAACAGCGACGTGGTTGGCTGATTTTTTAGCTGATTTTAAAAATACGGTGATTGTGGTTTCTCACGACCGTTACTTTTTAGACATGGTGTGCACGCACATTACAGATATTGATTTTCATAAAATTCGGACTTACACGGGTAACTACACCTTCTGGTACGAATCAAGTCAATTGAAGGCGGCACAGATGGCGAATAAGAACAAAAAAGTAGAAACGAAGCGTAAGGAAATGATGGAGTTTATTCAGCGTTTCTCTGCCAATGCCTCTAAGTCCAAACAAGCGACTTCACGGAAAAAAGCCCTGGATAAATTGAATTTGGAAGACATTCAGCCTTCTACCCGAAAATATCCGTTTATTCATTTTCAAAGTGAACGGGACCCAGGTGACCAAATCTTGCGTATCAACAATTTGAGCAAGAAAAATCAACAAGGGGAAACGCTGTTTGCCAATGTGGACATCATCATGAATCACGACGAAAAAATTGCGTTGCTGTGTCGGGATACTTCAGCAATTACGGCGTTTTACGAAGTGGTCAGTGGGAAAATACCCGCGGATAGCGGCACGGTAGAGTGGGGGCAGACCATCACACATTCCTATTTGCCGAATGAAAATCATGAATTTTTTAGTGAAGACCAGGACTTAGAATTAATGGATTGGTTGCGCCAATATTCGGAGGATAAAGATGAGCAGTTTATTCGTGGTTTTCTGGGACGAATGTTGTTTTCGGGAGAAGAAGTTTATAAAAAATCAAGTGTGCTTTCGGGAGGTGAAAAAGTGCGGTGTATGATGTCCAAAACGATGTTGTCGCACCCCAACTTCCTATTGATGGATGAACCAACGAATCACTTGGATTTGGAATCTATCACGGCATTGAATAATGCGTTGAAAGATTTTAAAGGTAACTTGATTTTGACTTCACATGACCACCAATTGCTACAAACGGTGTGTAATCGAATTATCGAAATTACACCAAACGGCATCATCGACCGCTTGATGGATTATGATGAATACATTAAGTCGGATGTAGTGAAAGCGCAGCGGGAGAAGTTGTATGGTAAAGCAGTGGCGGTTTAGTTTAATGAGCAATTTGCACTGAATAATGAGCAGTTAACATTACTCATCCTGAGTTTTTAATTTAATGAATTGCGGTGCAAAATCATCCGATTTCAATCTACTTTTACGGTATGCATCTCGGGGTTTTCAAAGGGAAAAAACTGGATTTTCTAAAAATCCAGTTTTTTCCCTTTGAAAACCCTTGAGTCGCGCGTAAGTTATTTACTTCGCGTTCCTAAGATTTAAAAAAGGTTCTAAAAATGCACGCCAGCGCCCAACGTCCAATTCGGTTCAAAAATCTCCCCAATGCGAGTTCCCTGATACCCACCATATATTTTAAAACGGTCTAAATGTACTTGCAAGCGAGCTTGAGTTTGCGTTGCAATGGTTTGATTTGGGTAACCGACTTGGGTGTCCAGATATAAACTTAACGGCTTCAAAAAATAAATCGTCGTCCCAGCTACAAAACTCGGACTCGCGTATTCCTGCTCGCCATTAATCACCATTGCGCCGACTCCCCACCAGCCTTGAATGCGGTGATGACGAATACGATTAAACTGCACACTGACATTTGTTATGGACAAATGGTCACTTTTATCACCTTGATTATCAAGGACTTCTATCAATCGAAGGTGATTCGCTTCAAAATTTAAAAAACGCCATGGAGACCATTTAATTTGTCCATACCCACCGTAAAGGTTGTCTTCATTACTTTGAAAATGAAGGTTAAATTCTCCACGCGCAAGGTAGCCGGTATTGTCAATATTGCGATAAATGCCCTCATTATCTTGTTCATACGGGTAGCGCGAAAATTCGATTTCATTTGGATATGTTTCGCCTTCAAATCCAAAAAACAACCCGTAAGTTGGATACCAAAGGAATTCTGCCAGGGCAAACCAATCATCCACATCTCCGCCGCCGCCAGAAAATTCGTTAGCGCCACTCAATGCGCCTTCCATACTTTCAATCAGTTGTGCTTGAGTATTAGAAATGGTAAAAAATGTTGTTAAAATTAGGGTAAACAGTATGTTTTTCATTTTAGGTGGATTTACTTTTCAAAAATAGAGACATTCATTTGATAATTTGCTGATGTTACGCACCTGTTATTTAGTTCGCGTTCCAAAGTGTGTAACATCAGTAATTTATACCTTTAAAAATAACGTTACCCCTAAATCAGTTGCTGCTTTTTTGCAAAAGAATTTTCAAACTACCGAAATGATTTTACCTTTGGGGCATGTATCAAACGGTCAAAAATATTTTAAAGGTAGTCGTGCCGAAATCGTTTTTGCAGCGCAATGAAGCTTGGTTGCGAAGCATTCATGCCTCCATTTTTTATCGAGGCAATCAACAACAATGCAATGTGTGTGCGCATCATTTTTCAAAATTCATTATTTTAGAAAATGGTGATAAATTATGTCCGTTTTGTGGTAGCATTTCGAGAAATCGGTTGCTTTGGCGTATTTTGACCGAAGAAATGAACTTGCGTGGTCGAGTTTTACACTTTTCGCCATCACGTCCGTTGTTTCGAAAACTGAAGCAGTTAGAACGGATAGACTACACGAGTACCGATTACGAGGATGAATTTTTGGCAGATAAAAAGTTAGATATTACTAAAATTGACGAAGCTGACGAGTATTTTGACTATATTATATGTTATCATGTTTTAGAACACATTGTCAAAGATGCACAAGCGATAAGCGAACTTTTCCGTGTTTTGAAAACGGGCGGAACTGCCATTATTCAGACACCATTTAAAGACGGTGATATTTATGAAGATTGGTCGATTGTTTCCAAAGCGGATAGATTGAAATATTTTGACCAGGAAGACCATGTGCGAATTTATTCAGCTAATGGGCTGGCGGAACGGTTGCAATCGGCTGGTTTTCAGGTGAATATTCGACATTTTAAAGAAGCGAATGCTGATAATTTTCATGGCTTCAAAAAGAAGGAGACGGTTTTGATTTGTCAGAAAATTTAAACATGCTCTAAGTTCTTTTTATGGATTTTAGCTTTTCAATAACTCTTTTGCATGTAACAAATCGCTATTTTTGCGGTTCGGAAATTAGATAATTTTAGAATACAAAAGTTTTTAAAACTTTTGTATTTTCGATTCAAAAAAAAACAATAATCCATGCAACGATTCTTAAAATTTTCATTGCTTTTAATTTTGCCATTATTTTTAAATAGCTGTTTTGAAGTCCGGGAAGAGGTCAATGTCGGCGATGATGGTGCAGGAGATTTCAATTTGGTGATTAATTTGAGCCAAAGTAAAGACCAGGTTAAGAAATATTTGCAAGCAGAGGAGACGAACGGCGTGATGAAAGATAAAAATGTTGAGTCTATTTTTAAGCATGTAAAAGTAGTGATGGAAGGCGTGAAAGGCATGTCGAATGTAGCGATAAACAGCGATTATGAAGACTATATTTTTTCAGTAAAAGGTGATTTTACTAACATTGAAGTTTTGAATACCGCGATTACAACAGTGAGTAAATCATTGGATTATTTATATGTAGAACCAATTGAAAATAAGAGCTTTGCGAGTAGCGGTAGCACCTTTAGTCGCCTGTTTGATTATCCAATTGATACTAAGGAATTCGCTAATTTGCCAGGCTTTGCGCAGTTTGCGTTGGAGTCGGCAAAGGTGACGAGCATCTACCGATTCAGTAAGCCGATTAAGAAATTTTCTAATAGCAATGCCATGGTGGCACCGAGTAATAAAGCGATAAAGTTAGAGACTTCTGTGGCGGCATTGGGACGTGGAACGGGGACGATGGCGAATAAGATTGAGTTTTAATTTAATCGCATAGAGTTGATGGCGAAGGGAAGGGTTAAATGTCGATAATGTATATAGAAATGCACCCATCTTTTGCATAATTTTCATAAAAAACGGTTAGAACAATTGCTTTGTTCTAACCGTTTTTTGTTGCTATTATCGTTTGAAATTGCTTACTTTTGCCAAAGTTTTTTGGAATTATAAAAGCTCACTTCTCCGTACCGTAGGCGCGGGGCGGTGGGGTGTTAAGGGAGCAAAACGGTTTTTGTAAACTGTTTTGCTCCCTTAAAATCCTTTTGTAAAAAAATAAAGAAACTTGCTTTAAAGTGTATTAAATATACCGACAACTTAATAAACAAATATACCAAATTTATGTCTCAGGAAGTTAGAAATTTAGAACCACAAGGGCTTTGGAATAGTTTTGCCGATTTAAACGCAGTGCCTCGTGCATCAAAAAAAGAAGAGCGCGTGATTGCGTGGGCAAAAGGCGTTGGAGAATCACTTGGCTTAGAAACAATTGTCGATGCGGCGGGTAATGTTGTGATTAAAAAACCAGCGACGGCGGGTATGGAAAACCGCCAAACTGTGATTATGCAATCTCACCTCGACATGGTGCATCAAAAAAATGCAGATACGAATTTTGATTTTGCAACCGAAGGTATCAGAATGGTTATCAACGGGGACTGGGTCAAGGCAGACGGCACAACTTTGGGGGCAGATAATGGCATTGGTGTAGCAGCTATTATGGCAGTTTTGAAATCGAAAGACATCGTTCATCCTGCCATTGAGGCGTTGTTTACGATTGATGAAGAAACGGGAATGACGGGCGCGAAGGAATTGGATAAAACGATTTTGACAGGGCAAATTTTATTGAATTTAGATACTGAGGAAGACGATGAATTGTGCATCGGTTGCGCAGGTGGAATGGATACGAACACGACGATGCGCTACGAGCAAAAAATGCCGAAATCGACTGATATCGCCTACCATTTGAGCGTGACTGGTTTGAAAGGTGGACACTCTGGGATGGAAATTCACAAAGGATTGGGTAATGCTAATAAACTGACAAACAGGCTTTTGTATAAACTGACTTATCCATTTGGTTTACACATAGCAACGATTGATGGCGGTAGTTTACGAAATGCGATTCCGCGAGAGTCTTTTGCAACTTTTGTCGTAGCAGGTGATAAAAAAGAAGCGTTTTTGGCTGAATTTGAAACTCGTAAAACGGCGATTGTGACCGAATTTTCGAGCATCGAACCAGATTTAAATATTGAATTGAAAACGACGGAAATGCCCGAAAAAGTTGCTTTTGCAGCTGATCAGGAACGGATGTTTCAAGCAATTTATGCAATTCCAAACGGCGTTTTTAGAATGAGTCCGGACATCGCAGACCTGGTAGAAACTTCAACCAATTTGGCACGAGTGATTGTAAAGGATGGTCAATTTGTCACGCAGAGTTTGCAACGTAGTTCGGTAGAATCTGGTAAGCATGACATTTGCAATATGGTGCGGGCTTGCTTTGAAAGCATTGGGGCGACGGTGAAAAATGATGGCGACTATCCAGGTTGGGCACCGAATGCACAATCACCCGTTTTGAAAGAAATGGCGCATTTGTATGAAGAATTATTTAATGAAAAACCACATGTTGCGGCTTGTCATGCAGGCTTGGAATGTGGCATTATCATGAATCGTTATCCGGGGTTAGATGCCATCTCGTTTGGGCCAACCATCCGTGGGGCACACTCTCCGGATGAAACGGTTTCAGTAAGTTCTGTACAGAAATTTTGGGGCTTTTTGATGGCAACGTTGAAGAATACGCCGAGTAAGAATTAGATTGGGCATGCTGACTACTGTTGTTGAAAAGGCGGTATATCAAATGCAATCCCTTGATTCTTTTGCAACAATCTGTCCGCCTGCGCCACGGATTTCTTTTTTTTAGACGCAGCAACAACTTTTTTTTAATCAAAAATCCAGTTTTTGCTACGTCTGAGCGCATATTTCGCGTTCCTAATTCTACTTTGGCACTTTAACGCTGAGTGACCTTAGAGATTTTGGCGTTAAGAAATTCTATTTGAAATGGCTAAGGAAAAACCATGTTTGAGTCCGACGTTAGGAGGACGAGTTTGGTTTTGACTGCTATTTCAAATAGAATTTTAGCCAAAATATCGCAAGTCTTGAATTTTTGGTTCTTTATTTATTACCAACTCCCTTAACCTATTTTTTCCCCCAATAACGTAAACGCAAAATACTTCAACATCTCTTCCACTTCATCAAAATTTTCATCCTGCACGGTCACATCCGTTAATCGTGGTAAATGTTGTGCAAAATAAATGTGGTTGTTTGCCATTTCAAAAAGATTGCTAGCCAAGGTATGCGGATATGGGAACTTTGGATTAACCTCTGCGATTACGCCCGCAACTTTTTCGCTCAGTTTTTTGTAATTTAAGAAAAAGCCTTCCGTATTTTCATTATCTACCTGTTTGGTATGGTAAACTTTTGTTCCTTCTGCAATCATCAAGCGATGTAGAACACTTTCGTTAACATAGTCAATCGACGGATTGTCTTTAGAGGCATAAACCAGGGTTTCAATGATGATTTTTAACCGACGCTTTGGGTCTTCAATGTTCATCACATGAATATCAATCAAGTAGCTAACCCATTCCCAATACCAAGAAACCAGGTATAATAAAAGAAAATGCTTATTTTCAAAATAACGGTAAATAGAAGCCTCCGTAGACCCCATTGCCATCGCTAATTTTTTAAAATTAAATGCTTCAAACCCTAGCTCATCTATTAGAATAATACCTTCTTTGATTATCTTTTTTCCCAAAGTGGTTTCCTGTGGGTCACGCAAGTAAAGTTTGTCGTTTAGACTGATTTTTATGCCTATTGCCATAAGAAGTTGTTCTTTTTTCGACAAAAGTAATAATTTTTTTAAACAAGTTTAATAATTGGGTGTTAATGTAAAAGTTTTTAGGATAATAGTATCGCTATTATCAATTGTAGTTTGTAAATTTGCAAAGCGAAATAACATAATTGTTTTTTCGTATTTGCAAAATAGTATTTTTTAACAGCTAATTAGTTCAAAAACTTAATCAAGTCGTCCTGATTTGATAATAGGATTCGGTATCTAATTTAAAAAAACAAAAAAGATGAGTCCAGAGAAAAACGGAATTTTGGCGAATTTGAAGTATGACATACCTGCTTCAATTATCGTATTTTTGGTCGCTGTACCTTTATGCTTAGGAATTGCTTTAGCATCAGGTGCACCATTATTTTCAGGAATTATTGCGGGTGTTGTAGGGGGAATTATTGCGGGTATTTTTAGTGGTTCGCAATTGGGCGTTAGTGGACCGGCAGCAGGATTAGCAGTAATTGTTTTGACTGCAATTCAAGAGTTAGGTGCTTTTGAAATTTTCTTAATGGCAGTGGTTATTGGTGGAGTTTTTCAGATGATTTTAGGCTTTGCAAAAGCGGGAATTATCGGATATTATTTCCCTTCTTCTGTTATTAAAGGAATGCTTTCAGGGATTGGTATCATTATCATTTTGAAGCAGATTCCTCATGCTTTTGGTTACGACAAAGACTACGAAGGTAGCTTGGCATTTACACAACCAGACGGTCATAATACTTTCTCTGAACTATTCTATATGTTCGAGGCAGTAAGTATGGGGGCGATTATTATCACGGCGATTTCGATGTTGATTTTGATTTTATGGGAGCAGCCTTTTATGAAAAAAATCAGGTTGTTTCAAATCGTTCAAGGCCCTTTAATCGTAGTGAGTTTGGGTGTTATTTTAAATTTAATTTTCCAAAATATGCCAGAACTGGCTTTAACTGGAGAACAAGTTGTAAAGATTCCAGTGCCAGAAAGCCTTGGTGGTTTTCTTAACCAATTCACTTTTCCAGACTTTAGTAGCATTAGCAATTCTGCGGTGTGGATTACAGGAATTACGATTGCAGTAGTGGCGAGTTTGGAGACATTGCTTTGTTTGGAAGCGACCGATAAATTAGACCCATTTAAGCGGGTAACGCCTGCTAATCGTGAGTTGAAGGCGCAGGGTATCGCAAATATTGTATCGGGCTTGATTGGTGGTTTGCCAATTACACAAGTAATTGTTCGAAGTTCTACTAATATTCAGTCTGGTGGTCGTACCAAAGTTTCAGCAATCTTTCATGGTATCATTTTATTAGGTTCTGCTATGGCGATTCCGTTCTTATTGAACCTGATTCCTTTGGCGAGTTTGGCAGCTATCTTATTTTTGGTAGGTTACAAATTGGCAAAGCCTGTATTATTCAAACAAATGTATCGTCTCGGTCAGACTCATTTTGTGCCGTTTATGGTGACGATATTAGGAATTGTTTTTACAGATTTACTAATGGGAATCGGTATGGGATTAGCAGTAGCGATTTTCTATGTGCTTTACAATAATTATAAGAAACCGTTTTTATTTGAAGACAAGCACTTGAAAGATGGTGTTATTCGATTGAAATTAGCGGAAGATGTGACATTTATCAACAAAGCGAGCATTCAGCGGACGTTAAGTCAAATTCCTGATGGTGCAAAAGTTGTTATTGATGCCTCAAAATCTATCAATATTGATTTTGATGTAATTGAAATTATCGACGAATTTGAGGTGAATGCCAAGCATCGGGACATTGATTTGACAATTATTGAGCGGAAAAGAAAAGGCGTCACAAACCAAGTAACTGAGGTAGAACATGCTATAATAAATGACCTCTTACCGATTGATGGTCGAGGTGTGTCGATATAGAATTATAAAAATATGAGCATATGAAGAGTCGAATTTAATTAGCTTTTTCGCATATCCCATTCTCTACACCAAAAAGAGAATGTGGATGTGCTTTTTTAAACATGTCTCTTCGATAAGCGTTACTTGAGAAAGTAACGCTTATTTCTTTTAAATAATCAATCGAAATAAAATGATAAGATTTCTTTACACATCAATTTTTTTCATACTAACTCTACTATCAAATCCACTTCTTGCGCAACAAGACGAATTTGGTAATTGGTTAATGTATTTCGGAACAAACCGACTTTCGGATGATTGGAGTATTCACTCCGAGGTACAATATCGAAACCACACGGTATCTCCTACCAATATTGAACAATTGCTACTACGAACAGGCGCTAATTATCATTTAAAAGACAACGCTATCGTTACTTTTGGCTACGGTTATATCGCGTCTCATGAATTTGAAAGTGAGCAAAAAGAGCCAGAATCAACTGAGAATCGTCTGTTTCAACAGTTAATTTTAATCAATAAAGTAGGGCGCATCAAATTTGAGCATCGCTATCGGGTTGAACAACGTTGGGTCAAAGTCAATGAAGAAACAGACTATCGAAATCGTCTTCGCTATCGCTTGATGGCTTTCATTCCTTTGAATAAACCGACAATTACGAAGGGTACGTTCTTTCTGGGTATTTACGATGAAATTTTTATGAATACGGAGCGAACTTTCTTTGACCGTAACCGACTATATGGAGCGGTAGGCTATCAAATCAGCGATATGGTTCAAGTGCAGGTAGGGTATTTGTATCAAACCTTGAATACATTTAGTAAAAGTTATTTGCAGTTTGGGGTGGTGGTGAATCCTGATTTTAGAAGTGAAGAATAAAGAGAGTTCGGTTATTTTTTACAAACTCCGTTAAATACAGTTTAACAAAATGAGGGATAAAAAGCGTTTGCAAAAACGCTTTTTATCCCTCAATAACCCCACCCG
>CAYUNA010000111.1:0-1144 GCA_964445895.1 uncultured Saprospiraceae bacterium
TTTTTAGCGGATGTTCTATACTTGTATAGTTTGATTGCAAAGAATAAAATCATCGCTAATCAGCGATTGGTTATTACGAAATAGAATAGAATTTTTAGTGGGTAATTGAACTTCGGTTTGATTACCCACTTTTTAATTTACTGAAGTATGAAATATTTATTTACAATTTTATTATTACCTTTTTTGTTCGTTGGAAATGCGCAAAATACATTCAATCTGAGACCTTATTTTAATTTTGAAGCGCCAAGTTTGTTAACAAATGTAATACCAACAGATAGTTGCTATTATGCAATGGGAATAATTAGAGATACTGCTTCTACAGCCTCTTTTATTAGTAATCTATTTGTGAAATTTGATTTAGACGGAAATTTGGTTAATAGTAAAATTTTATCCAATTCAGAACGAACGTATGAAGTATGGTCAAATTCACTTGTTAGGAAAAATAATGACTTTTTTGTAGCTGGAGAATCAAGAGGTTTTGATTTTACTGCACGAGCTACATTTTTTCAATTTAATAGTGAAGGAGACACTCTTTTGACTCAAGACTACTTTAATCCTCAGTATCCTCAATGTCCAGATGCTACTTTTATCAATGTTCAAGATTTTAAGCCGACTTTTGATAATGGATTTGTTTTTACTGGATATACTGTAGAAAAATGTCCGACCTTCAATGCAGAGATACATGTAGTAAAAATAGATAGCATAGGTGGAATAAAATGGTTTAATACTTACGGTAACGCCCGTAGGGATATAGGGATGTCTACAATCCAAATGTATCGTGGATTTATCAGGTACAAGGTTGGCTAATGAAGATGGACGAAAATGGCGATAGCTTATGGACAAGAAAATATGTCTATCCCGTAAGCGAAATGAACCTTCATCAATTCAAGGACATCAAAGAAACAACTGATGGCGGCTTTATTCTCTGCGGTGAATCTATTGATATTGAAGACAACGTAGAAATCCCCCAACAATCCTGGCTACTCAAACTCGACGACCACGGCTGTCTCATCCCCGGCTGCTACACCGCCACCGAAGAAGTCGAAAATGGTCAGTTGCCTTTCAAAGTCAGCATCTATCCTAATCCAACTACAGATTATTTGAATATTTATCAGTACTTTAGCGAAGCGGAGGTATGGCAAAA
>CAYUNA010000111.1:1244-10403 GCA_964445895.1 uncultured Saprospiraceae bacterium
AAGCCTTTGAACACCTTTGTCCAAAGTATGAACGTCGCCCAATTTTGAGAAAATGTACTATTGATAAATACACCTCTTTATTATATCGAGTTGATGGGAAAGTAATTCAATTGGTTACTTTTTTTGATAACAGGGGAATCCTTCATTTTTAAATTCCTACGCCCATACCTTACACCCCTCCGTACAATTCTTACAAATATCAATCTGGTCACGCCCCTTCAACAGCATTTTTCTAAAATTATCATACGCCTCCCCCTGCCACAATTCCGCAAAGGATTCCTTTTTCAAATCTCCCAAACGATGCGTCGCGTCTTTGTCAAAACAACACGGCACAACCATCCCATCCCAGGTAATCACGCAGGAATGCCATAGTTTCCAACAATGATTCAGCAGTTCATTTTTGACGCGCCAAGTGCCGTCCGCTGTTTCTTCGTAGCGGGCATATTTGCCAATCGTCGGAATGAGGTCATTGCCATTTTCGTAATCGTAAACTTGCGCCGTTTTCAACTTCACTTCATCCACACCGATTTCTTCCGCCAATTTATAAATTTCTGGAATTTGATGCTCATTCGGTTTCACCACCAAAAATTGAAAAATGATGTGCGGCGTCGCTGATTTCAATTCTTTTTTCCACTTCACCACATTGCGCGCGCCTTGCAAAACGGATTCTAATTTACCTGCCTTTCGATAATTTTCATAAACCTCTTGCGTCGTGCCATCCACCGAAATAATCATTCTATCCAAGCCCGATTCAATCGTCGCCTTCGCATTTTTATCATTTAAAAAATGCCCGTTGGTGGACGTGATGGTGTAAATGCCCTTTTCATTGGCATATTTTACCATGTCCAAAAAGTCAGGATTGATGTAGGGTTCGCCTTGAAAATAAAAAATCAGGTACAGCAAATCTTTGTACAACTCGTCAATCGTATTTTTAAAAAAGTCGGCTTTGAGATTGCCAGTCGGACGGGTAAAGGCGCGGAGTCCACTCGGACATTCGGGGCAGCGGAGGTTGCAGGCAGTCGTCGGTTCTACGGAAATCGTCATGGGTAAGCCCCATTGCACGGGCTTCCGCGTCCACTTGGTGACGTAAAAAGAGCTGACCAATTTGATCATATTCCAAAGACGGCGGGGCGTTAGTTTGGAAACAAAATTTAGTGCGTCTTTGATGTATAAGTTCATGTGTTCGGCGTTCAGGGTTCGGCGTTCGGAATTCAGAGTTTTAAAGTTAGCAACTCCGAACGCTGAACTATACTATTTCAAAAATCCCCTCAGGAATATCCATTCTTACAACATCAACATTGCCCTTTTCGTTGACTGCCATCAGTTGCACGACCCCCAATTGATTGATTAAATCCAAGTCAATATCGGTATCAATTTTAATATAATTATCGGTAAAACCAGACATTCGTCCTGCTTCCCGACTGCCTTCAAACAACACTTCACGGCGGCGGCCCAGATTTTCATTATAAAAATGTCGACGTTTTTTTTCTGATAAAATTGTCAACATCTGGTTGCGGCGACGGCGTTCTTCCATCGAAACGGTGTCTTCCATTTCCGCAGCCAGCGTATTTGGACGTTCTGAATAGGTAAAAACGTGCAAATAGGACACGTCTAATTCATTCAAAAAGCGATAAGTTTCTAAAAAATCCTCTTCTGTTTCACCAGGAAAACCAACAATCACATCCACACCAATACAGCAATGAGGCATCAATTGTTTAATCGTCGCCACTCGGTCAGCGTACAGTTCACGCTTGTAACGGCGGCGCATTGCTTTGAGTTGTTTGTTGTTGCCACTCTGCAAGGGCACATGAAAATGCGGGACAAATCGCTCCGACTGCGCCACAAATTCAATCACTTCGTTGGTCAACAAATTCGGTTCAATGCTCGAAATCCGAAAACGTTCAATGCCCTCTACTTTATCCAACTCCTTAATCAAGTCGATAAACATCGCCTCTTTTTTCGGTTTCGTCCCTTCTATGACTTCCGTTCCATTGCCAAAGTCACCCAAATTCACGCCCGTTAACACAATTTCTTTTGTGCCCATTGCCGCGATTTTTTCAGCGTTTTTGACGACACTTTCAACGGTATCGCTACGGCTTTTTCCCCTTGCCAACGGAATGGTACAAAACGAACATTTGTAATCACAACCATCTTGTACTTTCAAAAATGAACGCGTTCTATCTCCAAAAGAAAAGGAATTAACGAAATCTTTTGCCTCTCGCACTTCACCTGCCTGTACCATCCCTTTCCCTGGTGCTTTTGACAAATCATCAATAAAATCAAGGATTCTAAACTTCTCTGCTGCACCCAAGACTAAATCCACACCTTCAATTTCTGAAATTTCCTGCGGTTTCAACTGAGCATAGCAACCAATGACCACTACAAATGCATTTGGTGATTTTCGCAACGCACGTCGCACGATTTGCCGACATTTTTTATCCGCAAAATCCGTAACCGAACAGGTATTGATGACATAAATATTCGCGCCATCATTGAATTTTACTTCTTGATACCCTGCATCTTCAAACAACCGTCCAATGGAGGAAGTTTCTGAATAATTCAGCTTGCAGCCGAGGGTGTAGAAGGCGACTGATTTTGGTGTAGCCATGACATTTTTCTTTTTGTGGCGCAAAGATACGACGGTTCTATAAGTTTTTTTGTGTTTTGTGTGTAAAGTTATTCACTGATGTTACGTCCTTAAGTGTCTCGTAGTAATTAAGATATTTCGTGGCGAAAATTTTTAACTCATTGTCTAAAATTCAAACCGCCATGAGGAGGATTCTAAAGGGAGAAGTAAATTCGAAAAATCACAATTTCGTTCTTTAGCAATCTTCTATCCGCCCGCACCACAATTTTCTTTTTTCAGACGGAGCAAAAGCTGGAATTTTTATAAAAAATCCAGCTTTTGCTCCGTCTATAAAAAATAAACAGGTGGTGCGGGCGGACAAAAGATAGCAAATGCACAGAATTCTATCTGATTTTTATTCAAGGGAATTTGTGTGCATACCGTAGCCCTTTAGAGTCCCGCAGGGCATAACGAAATATGAGCTAAAGAAAATTACTTTTTGCACCGCATTTAATTTCATTTAACATATAGCGGGTGTGTAACATTAGTTATTTATTCTTTATTTACTCAACATTTTGCCTTCTATTGCCTTTTATATTTAGTTATCCTATATTTGTCACCTTTTCCACCTATTCAATTTTAAAATCAACAAACAAAAATTTATGTTATTAAGAATTATCAGCCCCATTATCGTGATTTCGATTATTTTATTCCTCTTAAATAGTTGTGCCAATAGTACCATACCCAAAAGTCAAGACTTAATTGATGCCCCCGTAAAAGTAACGCATTATGAAAACGGTGATTATTATTTAAAATTTGATAAAACTGCTAAATGGTCAGTTTATACAGGAACTTCTCATAAAGAAATTAACTGGGACAAACCGATTGCTGTGATTGATGGAGATGAATTGACGTTAACTGACTTGGGTGAAAATCAACGAATATTTTTTGGCATAAAATCACCAAAAACAGCTAAACGCATTGTTTCAGAACGTCGGATTCCTTTAGAAAACCAACCGAATTTACGCGACATCGGAGGTTTTGAAACCAAAGATGGTCGCCGTGTAAAATGGGGTAAAATCTACCGTTCAGGTAAGTTATCAGATTTAGAAAAAAATGACCACGCTCTGTTGACTAATTTGGGTATCAAGACCGTTTGTGATTTTAGAAGTGATGTAGAACAAGAAAAAAATCCCAATAATTTGCCAGCTAATATTCGCTACATTCGTTATCCGATTGGGGAAAAAGATGGCAAGTCTTTTCAAAAATTAAGAAAAGATATTCTAAAAAAACGACTAAAAGGAAAGGATGCCGAAACAACTTTTGTCAACCTCATGGCTGCCTTTGCTGATAGTGTTTCGCATGATTTCAAACCCGTTTTAGAACTTTTACTGGCCGATGGAAATGAACCGTTGATTTATCATTGTTCGGGTGGAAAAGACCGAACAGGATATATGTCTATTATACTATTGGCAGCTATGGATGTAGATATCAAGACGATTAGAAAAGATTACTTGATGTCAAACTATTATCGTCAGACGGAGAATCAAAAGAAAATTCGGAAAGCGCGTATCATCGGTTTGGATCAAGAAACATTGGAGTATTTGTTTATTGTTCGTGATTCTTACTTCAATGCAGTGATGAAAACCGTTGAAGAGCGTTATGGAGATATGGATAATTACTTAGCGGTAAAATTTGGTTTGACCCGCGAAGTTCGGGATCAATTGAAAGAAAAATATACTTATGAACCAGACCAATTAGAAATGGAAGAAGATGTAATTGGAACAGAAAAAGGAGATGAGTAATCTTTGAGGTAAAGAGACTGAATCAAAAAGTCTTCCGACCGAACGCACCCCAAAATATTCTTTTTTTGACAGAACAAAACATGACTCATGTTTTGTTTCGTCTCTTAAAATTAATTTTTCTCGTTAAAAGAAAAATTGCCCCTTGACACAGTCCCTTCTAAAATTATCGCAAGAAAAAACCATGCTTAAATTCATCCTTGGGATCTATCCAAAATTCATGCTGTCCCGTCACATACGCCGTCCCTTCTACTTGCGGAATTATCGCTGAAAATTGTCCAAACTCAATCTCCCGTACCACCAATCCCGTAAAAACACTTCCCGTAATACTTTCAACCGTTATCGACTCTCCAATCCCAATTTCTTTGCGCTTAAAATGAATCGGTAATCTTCCTGAGACGCCCGACCCTGTTGGACATCTATCTACTTCGCCTTCTGCAAATACACACACATTTCGACTGTCAATACCGTCTGAAACCGGTCCGCCAATAAAAATTGTCCCGTATAAAAAACTCAAATCTTCCTCAAACGGATGTTTCACCAAATCACTACTTGCCATTACTGCCCGCTTAATATCCATACCTTTTTGAATGAGCACCTGATAATTTTCTGGAGTCAATTCCATCCCTAATTGTTCTGCATCTACATAAGCATAAAATGCGCCGCCATACGCCAAATCGTAGGTCACTTTCCCAATATTTGGCACGGTAACTTCTTGATCTAACGCTACCACAAACGAGGGAACACAGTGAAAATAAACACTTTTAACTTGCCCATTTTCAATCTTTGCAAACGAAGTAATTCTACCGCAAGGCGCATCTATTTTGACAACAGTTTGAGGTAATGTCTTATTCACCCAACCCATTTCAACTGCCAATTTTGTAATGGCAATAATCGCATGTCCACACATCGTCGAATAGCCTTCGTTGTGTAAAAACAAGATGCCAAAATCACCATCATCATCATTTGCTGGCGTCAAAAGACAGCCGTACATATCAGCATGCCCTCGCGGTTCGTGCATCAAAGCACAGCGTAAATAGTCGTAATTTTCTTTGACGAAATTTCGATATTCTAAGACATTATTGCCTTCCAATTTTGGAAAACCATCGACAATCACCCGTAATGGTTCACCCCCCGTGTGCATTTCAATCGTTTTTATTTTCAACCAATCGGCAGGCGGTGAGTAAGTCTTTTTGTTTAAAATTTGTTGGTACGCGTTGCTCATTATTTTTTTATAAATTTGCATTTTAAAACCCGCAATATAAATAATTGCTATATAAACACTCCTGTGATAAAAAAATTATTTCTCATCTTCTTTTACAACTTTGTAAAAACTATTGCCAAAATCGCTTTTTGGTTTTTTTATGCCAAAACGACTATTTTAAATAGAAAAAGAGCCAAAGTTGAGGGTGCAGTTATCATTGTTTCTAACCATCCAGCAACAATGATGGATCCACTCAATGTGTGTACGCGAGTTCCAAGAATGGTCAATTTTTTAGCCAATTCAGGCATGTTTAAAACTAAATTTGGAAACTGGTTTTTTAGTACTTTCTACTGTATTCCTGTCGAACGATATAAGGACACAGGTGGTAAACCACTAAATAACGATAAGGCATTTGAAAAAGCTATCGCGCATTTATCGAAAGGAAAAATGCTCTTCATGTGCCCTGAAGGAACGAGTTATTCTGAACGACATTTGCGGAAAATAAAGACAGGCTGTGGACGTATTGCAATGGCAACAGCAAAGGCACATGATTTCAAATTAAATTTACGAATACTGCCCGTTGGTTTGACCTATTCAGATGGCACAACATTTAGAGATAAAGTAGTTGTTAATTTTGGAAAAATGATACAAGTTGCTGATTTTCAAAAGAATGCAGCAAATGAAACTTTTGAAGATGTCAAAAAATTAACGGAAGAAGTTAGTAATCGATTAGGAGAACTAATGATTAATGCACGAGACAAGGCAGAGGATTTATTTATAAAAAAACTGGAAGCAATTCAGCAAACAGAAAATCCATTAAAAGAGGATAAGCATTTTTTTAGAGTTAAAAATCTGATTAAAAACTTCCATGAAGCACAAGAAAAAAATAGTACTGCGTTGACCGTTTTTTCAGAAAAGGTTAATACCTACTTCCAGCAATTGACGACTATTGATAGTAGTGACCAAGCATTTAAAAATTCAAAAAATAGCTTCTTCGATTGGTTGATTTTAATTATCGGCTTCCCTTTTTTCCTATTTGGTTATTTGAGCCATTTTTTACCCACTATTTTTCCAAAATATGTCAACAATCGTTTCAACTCAAGCGACGCATTTGCGCCAACTTTTAAATCAATGACGGGCTTAGTCACCTTTCCTTTATTCTATTTTTTACAGACTTTACTGGTTCATCTTATTGTTGGAAATGGCTGGATAACCCTGGCATATTTCTTACTAATTATACCACTCGGATTGGTGGCGGAGAAGTATATGATTTTTTGGAAAACCGTCAAAGAACGCCGAAATGCAGCTAATTTTAAGAAGAAAAACCCTGATTTATCGGCGCAATTTCAGCAAATGAGAGCGGAAATATTAGAACGATTGATTCAACTTTCTTATTAATCCGAACCGCCACTAGGGGATTCTCAAGGGAGAAGCATAACGAAATCTTAGCTAAAGTAAATTAAGTACCCGGACACATTTATTAATTTTTGGAGCGTGTTTTTGTGTAAATATTTTCCATGAAGATGTTATTCATGATAAATATAAAGGGTTTTCTCATAAAAAAATAAATTGGACTGGGTTGGCGCGGAGCGACTTAGCTATTGGTAGAAATTTTGTTTTTTATTAGAAGCGCAGAGCGATTCCCCCATTTTTATGCTTTTTAATCGGGCAGTCGCTATGCGCCTGAAGAATAATGCTTAAATTTCTACCAATAGTTTAGTCGCTATGCGCCTTTTAGTTTTTATGAGAAAGCCCTTGATAAATATATAAACACGCAAACGCCTCTTGATTATATCACTTCAATATGCGGCAAAAAACTCTCCGCCGAAGCAGCTTGCCAATCTGCTTTCCAATCAACAGGAACCGTTGCCTCATTCAATAAACAGCCAATTGGTAAGTATGGTAAAAATTCATCGTATCTCATCGTTTTGGTCATACTGATACGTCGCCACACCAGTTTTCGATTAATTTTCGATACATCTGACAAACCTGCTGCTGCCAATAATTCCACAAAATTTTCCACCGTATCGTGATGATAATTCGCAACTCTCACCTTTTTATCTGACACATGCAAACCAGCCACCAATTCCGGGTCTTGCGTCGCCACACCCGTCGGGCAGTTATTTTTATTGCATTCTAAGGCTTGAATACAGCCCAGTGCCAGCATCATTGCTCGCGCCGAGTAACCAACGTCTGCGCCAATTGCCATTGTTCGAAATAAGTGAAAACTCGTCGTGATTTTACCTGCTGCAATAATTTTTATGTCTTTTTTCAAATCAAATCCCATCAAAGTATCCACCACAAAAGCCAAACCTTCTTTATGCGGCATTCCAACAGAGTCCGAAAATTCCAATGGAGCAGCACCAGTACCGCCTTCCCCTCCATCAACGGAAATAAAATCTGGCGTAATCCCCGTTTTAATCATTGCCTTACAAATCGCAATAAACTCACTTTTGTAACCTACACACAACTTAAATCCAACAGGCTTTCCTCCTGATAAATCCTGCATTTTCTTTATGAAATTCAATAGCCCAATTGGTGTCGAAAATTCTTTATGATATGGTGGTGATAATACAGCAATACCTGGTTTTACATTTCGAATCTCCGCAATTTCGGGCGTATTCTTTTTTGCTGGCAAAATTCCCCCATGTCCTGGTTTTGCACCTTGAGAAAGTTTCAACTCAATCATTTTTACATTATCCGCTGCTGTTCGTTTTTTAAATAATTCATCAGAAAAACCACCCTCATCATTACGACAACCAAAGTATCCCGTTCCGACTTGATAAATTAAATCACCACCAAATTTATTATGATAAGGACTAATGCCTCCCTCGCCTGTATTGTGGGCAAATTTGCCAATCGCTGCACCACCATTCAGTGCCATAATCGCGTTTTTGCTCAATGAACCATAACTCATTGCGGAAACGTTGAAGACACTACAATTATAGGGTTGTTTACAGTTTGGCCCACCAATCAAAACACGAGGATGCATATCTAATGAATGTGGGTCTAATGCTGCTATCGAATGGTTCATCCACTCGTAGCCTTCCGAATACAAATCTTGCTGTGTTCCAAATGGATTTGTCTGTGTCACTTGTTTTGCTCGCTGGTAAACAACTGATCGGTGCAAACGACTAATGGGTTTACCTTCGGTATCCGTTTCTATAAAATACTGCTGAATACCCGGGCGCAAAGTCTCCATCAAATAACGCCCCCGACCCAAAATAGGAAAATTGCGAATGATGGCATGTTTGTGTTGAAACATATCATAAATGCCCCAAATGACCAACGGCACAGTGACAACATACGCCCAGTACATTGGTTGCCATAAAAAATAACCAATCAGCCCGATTCCTAGTGTTGAAAGAATCGCAAATGCAGTAAATTCATTTCTCATAAACTATTTTTAAATGCTGCGGTATTATGTACACATCTCGACTTGGTCATTAATTTGATAATTTTTTAAATACAATCCAGTTCTTTAACCTTTTTTCTATCCGCCCGCACCACAAATTTCTTTTTTCAGACGGAGCAAAAGATAGAAAATGTACAATATTCTATCTGATTTTTAATCAAGGTAATTTGTG
>CAYUNA010000112.1:0-10271 GCA_964445895.1 uncultured Saprospiraceae bacterium
CAAAAGCGAGGCGGCTTTAGCCGCCGAGCAAAACATAAAGAAAGTTTTTACACACGGTATTATGCTACATTAAAAAAAATAAGGTGACACCCTGCTAACAGGATGCCACCTTATTTTTATAAAGTCAATTTTGACTTAAATACTAACCATTAAGCTTAGTATTTGATATCAATCGTATAACTGTCAGAGTTGTCATCTGCAGTTGGATCAATAGATGCAATGCTCAATAGATAGAATTCACCATCCTGAATTACAACGTATAAGTCACCAACCTCAACAATATCAGTAGCTGGCAAGCCATTTACTTCCATCGTCAATTCATTACCAGTATCCCATGCTAAAATGATTTCTTCTTTATTACTAGTCGTTGCAAAAGAAAAACCTTCAGGCAAGTTATCGGTGTTTACAACACGCATTACAGCGCTATTTGATGGTCCGATTTGCTGTCTCCAGTTAGATGCACTTGGCAAATCAGTATCAATACCCATATCACGAATGTCTCCAACCGCAGAACCTACACTCGCACCAGTATTCAAGACTAACCCACCAGTACCTGCTGGACCTGCTTGGTTCAACAAAACACCAAATAGCGTATCATCCAATGGTGTCGTTGGATCAACAATTACAACGCCTTCTACTGTAACAGTAATAAAGTCAGAGTCAGATAATGTACCATCAGTCACGAAGACTTCATAAACATAATCTGCGTCATCTTCTGGCACTGGATTTTCTTCAGGAACGGTAATGTTTACAGTATAAACAAAATTACTCGCATCATTTCCAACCAAAATTTGAGGGTTGTTTAATGTAATACCATTATCAGTAAATTCCGTGATTGAGTATCGGTCAGTCCCCAAGTTCACACCATCTTCGGTAACAACAAAACTAGTCAAATCGTTTGTTCCTTTAGCCGCAGTCACGGTAAACGTAATGGTTGTACCACCATCAACAGTCGTTTCTGACACATTAGAAATAGCAACACTTGGTGGGTCATCATTACCACCACCAGTACCTGGTCCAGTCGTGTCATCTTCCACACAAGAAGATACGAATAATACACTTGAAAGTAAAAAAGCTGTTGCAAAAAGCGACAAAAAATTCTTCATGTTATAAAACATTTTAGGTTAAGAGAAAGGAAATTTTGAATGCTAATTTTAAAAGTTGATTCAATCGTAATTTCCTATTTGAATTTAATTTTAAGAGCTTATTTTTGGAAATTTTCCATAAAGCTTGCTCTTGATTTAATTAATATGTAAAAATAAAACCCATTCGAAACTATTCCGATTGGGTTGTTTTTTATGCTACAATCTATAAGACTCTCAAATTATAAAAGTGTCACATTGCCCTATTTGTTCAGTAAACTCAGCCGTTTTTTATAAAAAAACCAAATTGAACAAATACTTCAATAATCTTTGAACGTTTTAATTGTGGTAACGATGCGTAGTGATTGGATTAATTTTTTGTTAAGGGAGTTTGTAGAGAATAACTTAAGTGGCTTATGGTATTCTCTGCAAACTCCCTACGAATCGCAAAGGAAATCATTTTTTTACGGCTTTCCAATTTGAGTTCTGCTAATTTTAATTTAATATTGCTTTTTTTGAAATTTATGTAGAGACGTATTCTTGTGACTGCCCAAATCTTTATAGAAATTAGCTTTTTATAATGCAAGTCGGGCGAACCAAGAGTACATGCCCCTACGCAACAACTAAATTATAATGACAAAAATAAGCCACACCTGTGTTGATCGTTTTTTGAAATACGTCAAAATTGATACTCAATCTGATTCGGATTCTACAACTTTTCCATCTACCATGAAACAAAAAGATTTGGGAAAAGTCCTCGTCAAAGAACTTTTAGAAATGGGAATTTCGGACGCACATCTGGATGAACATGGTTACGTTTATGCTACCATCCCTGCCAATACCGATAAAAAGAATGTGCCGGTCATCTGTTTTTGTTCCCATATGGATACTTCTCCAGATAGTAGCGGTACGAATGTGAAGCCCATTGTTCATAAAAACTATGATGGCTCGGATATCGTGCTTCCTGACGACCCAACACAAATTATGACCATCGCTGACCATCCGCATTTAGCGAATAAAATCGGTAACGACATCATTACCGCCAGCGGCACTACTCTACTGGGTGCGGATAATAAAGCCGGACTCGCAGAAATTATGGATGCTGCTCATCATCTTATTCATCATCCAGAAATCAAACATGGAAAAATCCGCCTTCTTTTTACCCCAGACGAAGAAATTGGGCGCGGCGTTGACCATGTGGATATAAAAAAATTAGGTGCGGATTTTGGTTACACCATCGACGGTGAGCAGTTGGGTTCATTGGAAGATGAAACCTTTTCGGCCGATGCAGTGACGATTAATATAAATGGTGTCAGTGCCCATCCAGGTTTTGCGAAAGGCAAATTGGAAAGTGCGGTGCGGATAGCCGGAGAGATTTTAGCGAAGCTACCTCATGACCGCTTGTGTCCAGAAGCAACAGAAGGCAAAGAAGGCTTTATCCATACTATCAGTAGCAACGGTACGGTAGAATCAGCTAAATTGGTGTTCATTATCCGCGATTTTACTGATGAAAAACTAGTTGACCATGAGGCTTTTTTGCAAGGGATTGTCGATGAAGTGATGATGGGTTATCCAAATTCCAGCGCAGAATTTATTGTAACAGAACAATATCGAAATATGAAAAAAGTGCTGGATAAATATCCACAAGTCGTCGCCAACGCACTCGAAGCCATCAAGCGAACAGGCGTAACTCCACGTCAAAGCAGCATTCGAGGTGGTACCGATGGGTCGCGATTGTCGTTTATGGGCTTGCCTTGTCCGAATATTTTTGCGGGCGAACACGCGTTTCATTCCAAGCACGAATGGGTGTCTGTACAGGATATGCAAAAAGCCGTGGAGACGATTGTGAATTTGTCGATGATTTGGGAAGAAAGGGCTTGATTTGTTATTCCCGGTGAAGCCGAGGAATCTGGATACAATATCACGCCAGATTCCTTGGCTTCACTTGGAGTGACCAATCAAGCGACTTCACTGCCCACACTCGCTTCCAATAATTCAAACCACTCTTCGTCCGTTAATTCAATTTTTAGTGAATTAGCAGCAGTTTCCAATCGTGCTATTTTTGTTGTTCCCAAAACGGGCAGAATACCCGCAGGATGTTTCAATAGCCATGCCAATAGAATTTGATCAAGCCCAGTCGCACCGTGTTTTTCCATCAATTCCATACCTACTTTCCGAATGCGCTTCACTTGGGTATCTTCCAAATCCGTAAAGATTTTTCCGCCACCGAGTGGACTCCATGCCATCGGTTTGATGCCTTTTTCCATACATTGGTCGAGCGTTCCATCCGTCAAAGTTGCCCGCTGATGGATAGAAATTTCAACTTGATTGGTCACCAATTTAAAGCATTCATTTAGCATCGAAAATTGACTCGGTGTGAAGTTGGAAACACCAAAGTGTAAAACCTTTCCTTCTACGCGTAGCTGCGTGAAGGCTTCCGCAATTTCGTCAGGCTGCATTAGTGGACTTGGGCGGTGAATGAGTAATAAATCAAGGTAGTCAGTTCCTAGCTCTTTCAATGAGTTTTCGGCAGATTTGATGATGTGGGCTTTGCTGGTATCGTAGCTTTTTATTTTATGATTCGGTCGATTAGGAGTCGTCAAGTTGATGCCGCATTTGGTGATGATTTCCATCTTTTCGCGCAAATTTGGCTGATTTTTCAACATTTTTCCAAATTCACCTTCTGTCGTATAATGACCATAAATATCCGCATGGTCGAAGGTCGTCACGCCCAATTCAATACTTTTCTGCGTTATTTTTTCGTACTCGGCGGTGTTCATATTTGCGCCCCAGACGCCGAGACGCATGGTACCGAAGATGAGGCGGGAGAAAGTTGGGCCGTTAGGGGATAGTTTTATTCTATTGGTCATTTTTTATTTGCTTTTTAATTTAATTTTAAGAGCATGTTTAAAATTTTACCGAACTGATAATCAATAGTTTATGGTTCTGACAATAAATTAGCAAAGGAATATATCGAGATACATGACTGCGCTAATTTGAAGTCAGGTTCATAAAATATTGGTTATCAGGAGAGTAAAATTTAAACATGCTCTAAAACCGCACCTTCACCAAAAACGCCTTATCCTCCCCCACTGTCAACTGCTGGGTATTTTCAATAGAATATCCTGTTTTTGGTTCATAGGTTAATTTAAACTGCGTATCTGCCAAAGCCGTTTCTGCCGATTTTTCTACGTTAATTTTGCTTACTTTTTGCTGAAAAAAATCAAGAACAATAGTTCGTATCTCTAGCTTTTCGTCATTGGCTGCGTAACTAATTTTAGTCAAATTTCCATTTTGCAAAACGCTATCTACTGTATATTTATCAAACCATGCTGGACGATTGATGTCCGCTTCCTCAAAAATTCGCAATTCATTATTGAAGTTCAGTTTTTCAATTTTTTTGGTTTCTGCCTTGCCGTCAACAACGGTTGTTTTGGTAAAATTAGATAGGGCTGACAGGCGCGTTTTTTGTTGTTCAAAATATCCCTTCAAATCAAAAAACGGCTTTTCTATCGCATTCGTCGGAGTGGAAGTTGATGGTTGGCAATTTTGAAAAAATATCATTAATATAAGTAAACAACACCCTATTTTTAAATCGTTCATGCTTTCGCTTTTTTCCAAACTATATAGGATTGAAACACGGATTCCAATCCTATCTAATTTGCGTTTTAAAATATCAACACTTCCCCCGTCATCTCCGCGGGCTTCTCCAATCCCATCAAATGCAAAAAAGTAGGTGCCAAGTCGCCTAATTTCCCATCTTTAATCGTCACACCTTCGGATTGATTACTGACAAAAATGCAAGGAACCATGTTCGTCGTATGCGCAGTATTCGGCGTACCATCAGCATTTATCATAAAATCAGAGTTCCCATGATCAGCAATCACAATCGACTCATAACCAAGGCTTAATGCCGTTTCTAATAATTTTTTCAAACAAATATCGACCGTTTCCGCTGCTTTCATTGCAGCCTGAAAATCGCCCGTATGACCAACCATATCTGCATTTGCATAGTTCAAACAAACGAAATCGGGCTGGTGTTTTTCTAATTCCTTCACAATCGTATCCGTCACTTCATAAGCACTCATTTCCGGCTGCAAATCGTAGGTTGCAACCTTTGGTGAAGGAATCACAAAGCGTTTTTCTCCTTCAAAAACCGCCTCTCGACCACCATTCAAAAAGAAGGTAACGTGAGGATATTTTTCCGTTTCTGCAATTCGAACCTGCGTTTTTCCAGCATTTGCCAATACTTCTCCGATGGTGTTTTTAATATCATCTTTTTCAAATAAAATATGCAATCCTTCAAATGCCGAATTATAATTGGTCATCGTCACAAAATGCAGCGGCAACGTTTTCATACCAAAATCAGGCATATTTTCTTGCGTCAAAACGGTCGTGATTTGGCGCGGTCTATCCGTTCTAAAATTAAAGAAAATGACCACGTCGTCTTCCTCAATTTTAGCAATTGGTGCATTGTTTTCATCGACCATCACGATAGGTTTTAAAAACTCATCCGTCTCCCCTGCTGCGTATCGTTTCGGCATTAAATCAAGTATATCGTTACATTTCTCCCCTTCATTTTTGACCAATAAATCGTAGGCTAATTTCACCCGTTCCCAACGTTTGTCTCTATCCATCGCGTAGTATCGACCTACCACAGTCGCCAATTCAACCTTCTGATTATCAATATGTTCGACTACTTCTTTCAAATAATTCGCACCGCCTTTCGGGTCCGTATCGCGCCCATCCATAAAGGCATGAATGAACACATTTTCTAAATCATTTTCCTCCGTAATGTCGCACAAGGCTTTCAAGTGATTGATGTGTGAATGTACACCACCGTCAGAGACCAATCCCATCAAATGCACTGCTTTTCTGTTATCTTTGGCGTATTTTAAAGCCGCTAATAATTTCGGATTTTCGTTCAACGTTCTTTCGCGAACAGCTTTGTTGATGCGCGCCAATTCTTGATAAACGACTCGCCCTGCACCAATATTCAAATGACCGACTTCGGAGTTACCCATTTGTCCTTCGGGCAATCCAACTTCTTCCCCAAATGTGACCAGTTCAGAATTAGGATATTTTTTATAAAGACTATCTACAAACGGTGTATTTGCTTGTTGAATCGCATCAGCTTCTGGTTTTGTACCTTTTCCCCAGCCGTCGAGGATGATAAGCATTGTTTTTTTAGTGGACATGATTTTACGTTTATCGTGATTTTTCCAATGAGGGGCAAAAGTACAAAAGTCTCTCTCTCAAAATACAAAAGTTTTTAAAACTTTTGTATTCTACCATAAACCCCTGATTTCCAAACATATCAATACTCGAAGAATACAAAAGTCTTAGAGACTTTCGTATTTTCATAAAAGAATTTTGTATTCTATTTGCAAACTATTCATTTTAAAAAAATACAAAAGTTTTAAAAACTTTTGTATTCTACCATAGCCCCCTGATTTCCAAGCATATCAATACTCGAAGAATACAAAAGTCTTAGAGACTTTTGTATTTTCATAAAAGAATTTTGTATTCTTAAATAATTTACTATTTTTAACTTCATTTTCAAACAAAAACCGAATAAACATGCAACCTGGAGAATTCTACCACATTTATAATCGTGGCAATAACCATGAGACAATTTTTAAAGAAGAGAAAAACTACTATTACTTTCTGAAAAAATTCCATCAGTATTTGAATCCCTTCGTTTCTGTTCATGCCTATTGTTTAATGCCAAATCATTTTCATTTCATTTTACAAATCAAAGATTCAATTAAATCAACAAATACAAAAAAAGCAGCACTCACACCTATTGAAAAAGCATTCAGAGATTTTTTTATTTGTTATGCAAAAGCCATCAATAAAGGATACGGACGAACAGGTAGCTTATTTCAATATAAATTTAAACGAAAATACATCGAAGGAGATATTCAATATGCCAACAACATTGCTTATGTGCATTTTAACCCACCAAAAGCAGGGTTATCAAATAATTGTAAAGATTGGAAATTTAGCTCTTACAATGCTTTTTTAAACGACCAACCAACGAAAGTAGACCGAAAATTTGTCTTAAATTGGTTTGGGAATCGAGCGTTATTTATGCAATTTCATGAGGAATATTGGCAAAATTGGGAAGAGCGAGAACAGGCATTGAACTTAAGCTGGTGAATAAAAGACAAAAGTCTATCGGATAGAACACAAAAGTCTTGGAGACTTTTGTATTTTTACGGGAGAAATTCATGTCTTAAATTGAATACAGAAGTCTTAAAACAGAGAAAATACAAAAGTCTTGAAGGCTTTTGTATTTTGGGAAGTCTTGTGTATTTTCAAAAAAAAACTCACCAACAATGGCAAAATACACCCTCGACCTCAACGGTCAACAACAAACAGTCGAAGTCGCTGAAGACACGCCCCTACTCTGGGTACTTCGCGACCACCTCAATCTCGTTGGCACAAAATATGGCTGCGGAATCGCGCAATGTGGCGCATGTACCGTCCACCTCGAAGGCAATGCTGTGCGGTCGTGTTCGCTACCTGTCGCGGCAGTGGCGGGTAAGAAAATTACAACCATCGAAGGCTTGGCAAAAGACGATAAATTGAGTCCTGTGCAGCAGGCATGGTGCGACGAAGATGTCTCTCAATGCGGTTATTGTCAGGCAGGACAAATCATGTCGGCAACGGCATTATTGAAAGCAAATCCAAATCCAACCGATGCCGATATTGATGCAGCCATGGCGGGTAATATTTGTCGCTGCGGCAGTTACAACCGCATTCGCAAAGCGATTCATACTGCTGCTAAAATAGGTTAATCGGGTTGCGAGTTTCGGGTTGCGGATTCAACTATAGCGCGACCAAATGCAGCTAAGTCAACCAATTAACTAAATCAACTTAATAACGAAATCATGCAAACTAAAATAAAATTCAACCGTCGTTCTTTCATCAAAACGTCTGCCGCTGCGGGTGGTGGCGTGTTGTTTGGCTTTAACTTTTTTGCGAGTTGTAGCAATGCAGAGACAGTCGCAGAAATCGAGGCGATTCCTTCCGAATGGTTCAATGTCAATGCTTTTTTAAAAATAGCCGATACGGGGCATGTGACCATCATGGCACCCAATCCAGAAATTGGTCAGGGTGTAAAAACATCAATGCCAATGATTGTCGCTGAGGAGTTGGATATCGATTGGAAAAAGGTAATCGTCGAACAAGCCCCTTATGATAAAACAGCTTATACACGGCAAGTAGCAGGTGGTAGTCAATCTATCCGGAAAGGCTGGGAAAGTCTACGCATGACTGGCGCAACGGCACGTAAAATGCTCGTGGATGCTGCTGCGGCACAATGGAAAGTTGATGCTTCAGAATGTACAACCAAAGCAGGGATAATTTATCACGAAGCGAGCAATCAATCCATTGGTTATGAAGGCGTTGTAAATGCTGTAGCGGAAATGGAAGTACCTGAAAAAGTGGAATTAAAAGACCCTAAAGACTTTACCATTATTGGTCAAAACATCAAGAATGTTGACAATTTAAAAATAGTAAAAGGGGAGCCAGTTTTTGGAATGGATTTGAAAAAAGAAGGAATGTTGATTGCAATGGCGATTCATCCGCCGGCGTTTGGGATGACCATCAAATCGGTCGATGATGCGGCGGCGAAAGGCATGGCAGGTATCAAGCATATCGTGCAATTTGATGATATTGTAGCGGTCGTTGGCGACTCGACCTGGGAGGTGATGAAAGCTAAAAAAGCCGTGAAAGTCGAATATAAAAACGATGGCAAATTGGAAAGCAGTAGCGACCATGAAGCCGCTCTTTTGGAAGCCTTATCTAAACCAACGAAAGAACCTGTGCGCAACGACGGTGACGCTATGGCAGCTTTCGCGAAAGCAGCGAAAATTGTCGAAAAAACGTATTCTGCGCCGTATTTAGCACACAATACTTTGTCACCGATGAACTACTTCGCGCATGTCACCGACGAAGGTGTAGTGACCGAAGGACCGATTCAAACGCCTGAGTGGACAGCGTCGAGGATTGCGAAAAAATTGGAAGTGCCGGAAGAAAAAGTGTCGATTATGTTGACACGGATGGGCGGTGGTTTTGGTCGGCGATTGTATGGTGACTTTGCGTTGGAGGCTTGCATGGTTTCTAAATTGACGGGTGCCCCGATTAAGATGATTTATTCGCGGGAAGATGATATGACGAAGGGAATGTATCGACCCGCTTACAAATCAGTTTATCGGGCGGCGTTGGATGAGAATAACAACATTACAGCGATGCACATTCGGGGTGCGGGCATGACAGGACGAGCGGTGATTGCCAATAGTTTTCCAGCGGGGTCGATTCCTAATTTTTTGGTGGAAAGCCATGAAGTGGATTCTAACATTACGACAGGCGCCTGGCGCGCACCCGTGAGTAATTATGTGGGCTATACCGAGTCGGCGTTTATTGATGAATTAGCGGAAGTAATGGGCAAAGACCCGGTGGAGTTGCGAATTGAACTCTTAGATAAAGCGATTAACAATCCTGTCGGCGAGATTGCGGGCGACCCAAAACGCTATAAAGCTGCGGTCGAAATGGCGCGTGATAAGTCCAATTGGGGCAAAGCGAAAGAGGGCGTTTATCAAGGTTTTTCGGCATTTTATTCACACAATAGCTATGTGGCGGAAGTCGCGGAGGTCGAAATGGTAGATGGCAAACCGAAAATTACCAAGGTGATTTGTGGCATTGATTGCGGTCGAGTGGTGAATCCAATGGGCGCGATGAATCAGATTCAAGGCGGCGTGATTGATGGCATTGGTCACTCGATGTATTCTGCACTGACGTTTAAAAATGGTGCGCCAGAACAGGCGAATTTTCACCAATATCGCATGATTCGGATGAATGAAGCCCCGCAAGTGGAGGCGCATTTTGTAAATACAGAGGAGTCGCCGACGGGGCTGGGTGAACCGACTTTGCCGCCTGCGGGTGGGGCCGTTGCGAATGCACTTTATCGGGCGACAGGGGTGCGGGTGATGAAGCAGCCGTTTGTGGGAGAGGAGTCGGTTATGGGGTGATTAAAAATGAAGAATTGAGAATGAAAAATGGCAAGGGTGCTGTTTTTCATTCTTGATTAGGAATTATAATAAGATTCTCAAGGAAGAAGCCCTTAGACTAAATTCGTTCCTCCAAAAAATCCAGTACCTCTTCAATATACTTTCTATCATT
>CAYUNA010000113.1:0-10237 GCA_964445895.1 uncultured Saprospiraceae bacterium
GTATTACCTGCAAAATTGGCATTCTTCTCATAATTGCCACTCGCTTCGAGCAACCAACGACCTTCGTTGATGTCTGTATCCGAAAATGTGGTGCGGGATTCTGCCGCATTTTGATAAGGAACGGCCGCTAAAAAATTTTGTACTAAATAAGTCGCTTCGTCAGCGTCCGAAACAACAAATTCCTTTTCTTCAAAGGTAAATTCGCTCGTGGCTGTCTCTTTAGAACAAGAACTGACCATTAAGAATAGAATAGAAAATTTCATAATAGTAAAACGGTTTAATTGAGTCGTCGTTAAGGCATTCAGACATTGCCCTTTGCTTTGGTTTAGAATCTTTAGCTCGGTGATGTTATAGACTTCTGGCGGTAGCGAAGTTCATGTTGGTATAGAGAATATCTTCTGAAAACTGAGTGAGTTTGACTTCGTTATTTAGCCGATGGTACAAAAATAGTTAAAGCAAATATAGTAGCAAAACCACTTTTTTCCAAAAATCAGGTATCTAAAGTTAAATAACAGACAAATTTTTATTGTAAAACCTGCACTTTTACAGATTTATTGTCAGGTTTCTTATTATAAAAAAAGGCGCATGACTATCAAACACTCCTCACCTTCAACAACCGCCCCAACTCATAAAAAGCATCTCGCCATTCATCATTTAAAAATACCCATTTCTGATTTTTATAGCCTTTCATTTTTGAAAAATAAATATTCTGACTCTTCCAAATATCGGGTTTGATGTCCATTTCTGAAAGCGTATCCAGAAAGGCATTCAATCGCTGAATATCTTCCAAACTCGCTTGGTCTATGTGGACTTTTTCCATTTCCTTAAAAATGCGCTCACTTGAAACCAGCTTAACTTTGGATTCACTGCTGATAGAAATGTCCCATTTTTTAAACTCACTCGCCAAATGTTTTAATTCGCGCAGAGACAAATGTTCTCGTTCAAACAATCGCAAGAAATCAATATTAACAATAAATTGTGCTGCATTCTTCCACGACTCAGGGATTGGAATATTACTATGCAACATCCCTGTCATTAACTGATAATTATCGTTGTACAATTCTCGTACTGCCGCTTCAGATTTTGCCAAACTACGCTCCAGGGCTTCTTCCAAAATCTTTCGTTTCTCATCTCTAAACAAATGCCAAATCGTAAATCGTTCGTCCCCAAAATAAACCTGCATTTGACCAATCACATCTCCTAAATTGGTGCCCTCAAACGATTCAATCAACTCAGCCCTCATCGTATCATATACCGTCCGTTTCATATCTAAAGACACATAGCCAATCATATTTTGCTGCCCTAAATACAATACCGCAAAGCTAAAATGCTTATTGGAATGCGTGATTTTTGACTGCAACGTCGTTCTACCAATCGCTATTTTATAGTTGCCTGCTTTTTGGCGAATAAAGTCTTCACTAAATGCCGTATAATTGAAAAACTCTAAATGTTCTGGATACGCTTCAAACAACGAGGACGCAGCGTAATGCATTGCCACCCGTTGCAAATCAACTTGTGCTGGTTGTACTTCTTTCCGATAAGCAACTGCTGCATTTTCATACATATTGCTCGGCGTTTGCTCTAATAATTCGACAAATTTTGGGTGAAAATCCTGCCCACTTACTTGTTGTGCATAATGAATCGCTCGGTTGGCATATTGCAAAACCTGTATCGTTTCAATGCCCGAAACTTCCGAAAAGAACCACGCACAACTTGTGTACATCAGCATCGCATGTCGTTGCATTTCCAGCAATCTAAGTGATTGCACTTCCTCCGCAGCGTTCAATTCTCGTTTAGCATATTTTTTAAAAAAATCATTGACCGAATTACTTTTTCTATCCAAAATAACTTGAATATATGCATCTCGTGCCGCCCAAGGTTCATCAAAAAATAGCCCTGCTTCTTTTTCAAAAATTGGAATTAATTTATCTCGCAACCAATCCAACGACTCCCGCAAAGGCGCGCGCCACGTCTGATTCCATCCATGTTCTCCACCTGTGTGACAGCCACAATTTGATTGCCACCGCTCTACCCCATGCACGCAACTCCAAGAACTATTTTCGTGAATTTGAATCTCATATTCTGGTGGAAACAATTCTAAATATTCGCCATAATTAGTCAATGTTGCCAAATCATTTTCCTCAATATAATCGTAGCAAGCCGCCAATGCCATTTCACCATGTCGATGATGATGTCCGTAGCTTTCTCCATCCGTACCGATGTGTACTAATTGCGGCTCATCATTGTTATCAATAGCCTGTGTCAAACGTTGCGCCAATGCACGCCCATCATTCAGTAGACCTTTGAATGCCACATCCTGTGCTACGTTGCCGTCATAAAAATACAATACGATTGACTTTCCTGACGGTAAATTATATAAGTATGGACGGCGCGGATCAACTGCTGCATGATCAAGTGGTGTCCATTTTTCCTCTCCAATTTTTCTGAAAGCCTTGGCTTGACGAGGGGCAAGTGGTACGAATTTAATATCATGTTCTACACAAATCTCTAACGTTTCGGTATCAACTGCGGTTTCTGCCAACCAGATTCCTTCTGCCTTTCGGCGAAAACGATGCTCAAAATCGGCGAGTCCCCACTTAATTTGCGTTTCCTTATCTCGTCGATTGGCCAAAGGCATTATCAAGTGATTGTAAACTTGCGCCAATGCTGACCCATGCCCATTAAAACGCAATCTACTCTGTTCGTCTGCCTCCAAAATAGACAAATAAGTCTCCGCATCGTTGGCTGCCAACCACGACAATAAAGTCGGGCCCATATTAAAGCTAATCTGAGCGTAATTATTGACAATTTTTCGAATCATACCACTGTCATCAAGAATACGGGCAGAAGCATTTGGAGCGTAACATTCAAAATTGATGCGCTCATTCCAGTCGTGATACGGGGCAGCAGTGTCTTGTTTTTCAACTACTTCGAGCCACGCATTTTCGCGCGGTGGCTGGTAAAAATGACCGTGAATACAAATATATTTATTAGTGGGATTCATAGATTACGTTTTGAAAAGTCTTCTTTTAAAGACGCGAAGATACAAGGTATTTCTAATTATTTTAAAAATTATAATATTTGCTAAAACCTTCCGACGTTCCTTGAGATGACAGTCAGCAAGTTTGCCATTTTTTTACTGATTTTTTTGTCACTCCCAACCTTTCCACTAATTTAGCCGCTTAATAAAAGCAAACACATGCCAATCACTACTTTTCAGAATAAAAAAATCGGTTTTTCCGTTCAGGGGAAAGGTACGCCAATCGTATTTTTGCACGGATTTTGTGAAGACAGTCGAATGTGGGATGATTTTTTGACTTTATTTCCTCGTCGTAAGATTGTGCGGATTGATTTGCCTGGTTTTGGAAAATCTGAATCCCAAAACAAGCCTTCTATTTCAGGAATGGCTGCGGCAGTAAAAGCTGTTTTTGACCATTTAAACATTGAAAAATGTGTTTTAATTGGTCACTCAATGGGCGGTTATGTGGGTTTAGAATTTGCTAAAAATTATGGTAAACAATTGCTGGGATTGGGCCTATTTCACTCACACCCCTACGAAGATACAGCAGAAAAAAAGGCGGGAAGAGCTAAAAGTATCAACTTCATTCGTCGCAATGGACACATTCACTATATTAAACAAGTAATTCCATCGTTATTTGCATTTGATTTCAATAAAGGATATCAATTTGAAGTAAATAAAATGCTCTATCATGCCGCTCAATATTCGCCCGAAGGCATCATTTCAGCGTTAGAGGCTATGCAACATCGAGTTGACAATTCAGCAGTTTTAGAAAGAATTGATTGTCCCGTTTTATTTATTGTGGGGAAGGAAGATACAGCAGTGCCGATGGAGGAAAGTCTCAATCAAACAGCACTCCCAAAAATTGCAGATATTCATATTTTACCATCAATTGGGCATATGGGCATGTTTGAAGCGAAACGCAAAACCGCAAAAATTATTAAAAATTTCTTATCAAACGTTGTGAAATAATTTCAGTCGATTCATATTTCTTATATTTGCGACTTTTCAAATTTTGACAACTTTTTACGACAATAACTATGGAAGATTGGGAGTTTGATTTTGAGTGGCTAAAAGTGCGACACAAAGTAAAAGACGTTTTTGACAAGGAGACTTTACCAGAGTTGAATGCGATTTTGTTTGTCATTGGCATTCAAGAACTAGGTCGATGGGAAGATAATTTTACCAAAGAAGAAAAGCAAGATTTGATGCACATTGCGGTCTGTCGCTTGCTAGAATACGATGGTTTTTACGAATTTGCTGGACGTGACGCTGATGGTTGGCCACACTGGAAATCACTAAAGCCTTTTACCAGAACAGGTGTCAAGGAACAAGAACACTTTTTGAAAACGAGAGTTATCCAATACTTTATGGATGCAGATAAAGAAGGAACTGATTTGTGAAGTAATTAATACACCAATTAAAATATATTCAACATGAAAAAAATACTATTGCTTTGCCTTGTCGCAAGTGCCTTTATGTTCTCCTCTTGTGGTCAAGGTGGTGAAAAATATACCCATGTAATGGTTTCTACCAATCAAGGAGACATGAAAATTAAATTGTATAACCATACGCCGAAGCACCGTGACAATTTTATCAAATTAGCAAAAGAAGGCTATTATGATGGCACGTTATTTCACCGCGTTATTCCAGGTTTTATGATTCAAGGTGGTGACCCTGATTCTAAAGGCGCAGCAGCAGGCAAAGGTTTAGGTAGTGGCGGACCGGGCTACCGAGTTGACCAAGAAATTGGGTCGCCTCACTTTAGAGGAGCATTAGCAGCAGCACGAGATGGCAATCCGCAGAAAGCATCTTCGGGTAGTCAATTTTATATCGTGACGGGCAAGCCTGTTACGGACGCAGAACTAGACCAAATCGAGCAACGCAAGGGTTTTCAATACAGTGAAAGCCAACGAGCTTTGTATAAAGAAGTCGGTGGTACGCCAATGTTAGATGGAGAATATACCGTTTATGGCGAGGTAGTTGAAGGAGCTGAGGTGGCAGAAAAAATTGCAGAAGTTGCTCGAAATAGTGCAAATCGTCCGAACGAAGATGTAGCAATGACTGTTAAAGTTGTAAACTAATTAAGTGCCTGGACAAAAATAACTGGCGGTGTATCAAATGTAATGCTGTATTTTAGCCGTTATATGGCCGTGAGCACCCCTGATTATTTTTTTCAGATGGAGCAAGTTTAGATTTTTTAATAAAAATCTAAACTTGCTCCATCTATAACTAGAAAAAGCGTGGTGCGGACGGACTGATGATAGCTAAAGAATTATAGCATTACATTTGGTACACCGCCAAATAACTTTTTACACAGTGTACTTAATACACATTCCAAATTGATTTTCAAAACTTATCCATGAAGCATTTATCATTTTTAGCGATTATTTGTCTTTGTTTTTCTTGTGGAAAACCAATTGCAAATTTTGATTATACAACAGAAAAGGAAGACGCACCTGCTAAAGTTGTTTTTGAAAACAAATCAGAACAAGCAGAAACCTACGAGTGGGATTTTGGCGATGGCAATTTTTCGGGCGAAGATGCACCAACGCATATTTATAAATCATCTGGAAATTACCTGGTTACGTTACGGGCTAAAAAAGGCAATAAAGTAAAAACAACCGAGCAACGGATTCTCATTAGTGCGCCGCTGGAATGCTTGGTGGAAATCGAGACAGATTATGGAAACATGATTGTTAAACTCTACGATTCGACTCCAAAGCACCGCGACAATTTTGTCAAACTGGTAGAAGATGGTTTTTATGATGATTTGCTTTTTCACCGAGTTATTGAAAATTTCATGGTACAAGGTGGCGACCCAACTTCTAAGGGGGCAGACGCAAAAAAACGTTTAGGTTCTGGTGGACCAGGCTATACTATCCCTGCCGAATTTGTTGACACTTTAGTACACATCAAAGGTTCGTTATGTGCTGCGCGACAGGGCGACCAGGCAAATCCTGAACGACGGTCTTCTGGCTCGCAATTCTACATTGTGCATGGTAAAGATGTCGGCGAAAAAGAAATTTTGGCAATGGAATCTCGTAAAGGTATTCGTTATGAAAAAGCTCAACGAGATGCTTATTTGAAATATGGCGGAACCCCATTTTTAGACCGGGATTATGTGGTTTTTGGAATGGTTATCGAAGGATTGGACGTGATTGATAAAATCGCAGAAGTTCCTACATTTAAGGGTGACCGACCAAAGAAAGACGTGAAAATGAAAATGCGTGTAATCAAATAATCAAGAAGAATTATCGAGAAGAAACGTGAAATTAATAACCTAAAAAGATGCCTTCAAAAATCTGAGGTTATTAATTTCGCGTTCCAAAGAGCAGATTAAATTAAAAATTGGGGATGACTCCTTTTTTTTCAATATCTAAACAATGCAAAACGAAATTTTAGGAATCGACATCGGAGGCACAGGCACTAAAGGAGCCATCATCGACATGATGACAGGAAAATTATTGACAGAGCGTTTAAAATTTGCAACACCGTCTCCTGCAACTCCTGAAGCCGTCGCGGAAACAGTCCAAAAATTAGTCGAAGGCTTAAATTATAAAGGTAAATTAATCGGTTGTGGTTTCCCTGCAATTGTCGTGGATGGCGTAGCGAAGAGTGCCGCTAACATTGATAAAAGCTGGATTGGCGTCAATATTGAAAAATTATTGGCAAAAAAAACAGGCTGTAAAGTCAAAGCTGTCAACGATGCAGATGCAGCGGGCATGGCAGAGGTCTCATTTGGTAAGGCAAAGGGACGTATGGGAACGGTAATTTTGATAACTATTGGAACTGGCTTAGGTTCGGCAATGTTTACGGACGGGCATTTAGTACGAAATTCTGAATTGGGGCATTTTCATTTAAAAGGACAAGAAACCGTTGCAGAAAAATTTGCCTCTAATTCTGTTCGCAAAGCAGAAGACCTCGATTGGAAAACCTGGGCAAAAAGATTCAATCAATATATCGCACGAGTTGAACGAATGTTTGCGCCAAGTTTAATTATTTTGGGTGGTGGCACAAGCAAACGTTTTAATTTATATAAGGAATTTTTAAAATCAGAAGCGAAAATTGTTCCCGCTCAATTTAAAAATGAAGCGGGCGTAATTGGGGCAGCTATGTATGCTGCGAAGTATTAGAAGACGCACGATTTTGGCAAATAGGAGGAGTCAACAATTTTCAACAAAATTGCTGACTTTTTTTATGTTTTTTTAAAATTCAGACAACTTTTTATCAATCCACTCCTTTGTTTCCCTCATCAACTTCTCCTTATCGTCTCCTTGAATTGGCTCGCCATATTCAATCGTCACTACGGTCTTCCATTTACTAAATTGCTGCATAAAATGTTCTACAAATGTAATATCTGTCACCCAATAATCATTAGGGTCAGCGTAGTCAATTGCCATCGGAATAATAGAAAACTGATGGTCAGCAGCTAATCGAAATGCGCCCATTTTGAAATTAATCGTCTTAGCATCTCCATGCGTCGTTCCTTCTGGATAAATTAAAACAGCATTTCCTTTTTGCAAAATTTCCCGCATGGTATCCAACGTTTCTTTACGACTATTTCGACTTTCTCTTTTTACAAAAACAATCCCAGTCACTTTAGCGGAATAACCAATGAGTGGCCATTTAGAAACTTCTGCCTTCCCGACAGGAAGGGCCATCACTTCACATAGTGCGATAATCGGGTCGAGGTACGAACGATGGTTGCCAACGTACATAAAATTACCTTCGCGAGGGGTACCGCGAACCTCCAGATGAACACCTAATAATTTGATGACTTTACTTAAACAGCTTTTACGCATTTTTAGTGACCAATCAAGGTGGTAACCCAAAATAAAGCTACGGAGCAAAATGACACTCATGTAGCCAATCACAATTAAAACTACCAGAATACCGCGAAAAATAGCGAGAATTTTACCCATGGTTTGAAGAAGTATTGTTAAAAACAAATCAGGTTTTTAATTTTTGAATAGCAAAGGTGAGAAGAAAAAGGAATATTGTCAAATCTGTTTTTTTTTAGGCAAAATTTGGTGGCGATGTATCAAAAGTAATGCGACTTTTTTTTTGCTATCATCAGTCCGTGCGGACTGAAATTGACTACAGAAGAGCATTACATTTGATGCACCGCTAATTTGGTTAGGTAATTGCATTAAATTAAAATCAGTCTCGCAAAAAAAAGTCAGTTTTAAAGCACACTTCATCATTAATTAAATGACTAATAAATTATATAAAATAGTTGACTGGATGATTCCAGAAAAACTAAAAATGCACTTTTTTAAAAATAGAAAAGCGCGGATTCTGAGTTTCATTTATCTATTCATTTTGTTTATATTGGTTGCACTTGAAGTTATAACAGCTTCTTTTGGCATCGAAAACGATGTGCCACTTTGGATTGCGTTCGGGTTGGTTTTCATCTTAGTTTTCATCTTTAAAAAATGGGGCAACTTACTGCTTTCTGGCAACTTATTAGCCGCAGTTATTTTTGCAACTTTAGTTCCTTCAATTAGTGAATCCGGAGGGCTGTATTCTGATAATTTATTGTGGTTATTGGTTGTACCGTTGATTGCTTTACTTCTCACCAATCGACTTTCTGGATTTATTTGGACGGGCATTTTAATTGCCACGACTTGCTACTTTTTCCATTTAGAAAATCAAGCCACTACTTCTTTTCGACTACAAATTCAAGATGTTCCTGCTGATTATTTTTTCACCAGCTATTTAACATTTTTCATTGCCATCGTTGGTATTGTGCTCATTTTTGCCAAAGAACAATCAGACACGATTAAAAATCTAAAAAAACAACAAGAGCTTTTGTTGCGTCAAAAAAAGGAAATAACTAGTCAGGCGGATTCCTTGCGCGCGACTCAAATCTTATTGGAAAAATCTAATGAAGAACTCAATAATTTTGCTGCGGCTGCGGCGCACGATTTAAAAGAACCCCTACGAATGATAAAGTTGTACACGCAATTAACAGTGAAAAGAATCGACCAACACCTTGACGAAAATACCCGTGAATTTATAAGTTATGTGACAGATGGCGTGACTCGGATGCACAATTTACTGGAAGATTTGCTGAATTATGCACAATTGGGAAATCAAAAAGAGGATACTAAAAATACAGACTTAAACGATATTTTATTTTTGGTCATCAATAACTTATCAGCAACTATGCAAGATACACAAACAGCTATTTTCATGAATGATTTGCCAGAGTTGAAATCCTCCTCGACCGAAATGACGCAATTGTTTCAAAATTTGTTATCCAATTCTATCAAGTTTCGACAGCAAAATATACATCCACAAATTCATATCAAGCACCAATTAGACGACAATCAACACCTGATAAGCGTTAGCGATAACGGTATCGGCATTGCTCAAGAAAATCAAGAAAGAGTATTTAGTATTTTTCAACGACTGCATTCACGAGAAGCATATGAAGGAGCAGGTATTGGCTTGGCAACTTGTAAAAAGATTGTGAAAAAAATGGATGGCAAAATTTGGGCAAGTTCAGAAATCGGTCAAGGCACTACTTTTTATATAAAATTTCCTTCTGCCAATTAAAGGCAATTTGAATAACCTGTACATAGATAAATAACCTAACATATTTGAAATGGTGAGCCACTCAGCGGCCTTTTCCCGTACAGACAAAATATTTCAGCACATAGCCTAATCCACTTCCTCATAATCAATATAATCACTTTCATCCGTCTGTTTTTGCGGTTCAGTTTTCTTGTCAAAACGAAAAACTGTCTCCTCTTCTTTTGTCGCGACTTGAGAAAAATAAGGCTTAAGAAAAGTCCGATAAGCATAATAACCTAACAATAATAAAAATAAAAACTTCATAATATCATTCGTGTTTAATGTCGTGTAACAAAAGTTTATTTGATACCTACGATATGCACACATCTCACCTTGGTCAATAATTTGATGATTTTTCAAATACAATCCAGTTCTTTAACCTTTTTTCTATCCGCCCGCACCACGATTTTCTTTTTTCAGACGGAGCAAAAGATAGAAAATGTAAAATATTCTATCTGATTTTTAATCAAGGTTATTTGTGTGCATACCGTAAGTATTAAATACACTGTAAAGTAAGTTTCTTTTAATTATGAGAAGCTCGAAAACCGCAAGATTCCCCGCAAATTATACCTACATCCACCTCCTACCGTACCTCCTCTACATCAACGTTTTTTCATAAATCCGATATCGCTTATA
>CAYUNA010000114.1:0-10176 GCA_964445895.1 uncultured Saprospiraceae bacterium
GGTATTGCCTGCTGCGTCGGTTACGGTTAAAACAATGTTGTTCGCGCCAATATTATTTTCATTAAAAGGCAAACCAGTCGCTGGGCCGCTTATCAAATTACCGTTTCCATCAATAGTAGAAATTTGCAAATTCAAATCATCTGTACAGTTGTCAGAACTACCGACATCGAACAGTGACGCATTTAACATCAAAGTACCTGTTGATGGCATTTGAATAACCAAGGCAGAAATACAAAATGCTTCGGGTGCGGTGGTATCGTTGAGGCAATCGTTATTACAAATATTTAAATTATCTTGCACGACGACAGTTGTCCAGCATTGGCTTTGGTTGCCATTTTCATCAGAAACATAAAGCGTGACGAAGTTGTCACCTAAGTCATCGCAGTCAAAAGTTACGCTGGGTTCGTCACCCGTTGCTGAAAAAGATAGCCCGACTTGTAGGCTACAATCATCGTAACTACCTTCGTCGATAGTGGTTGCGAAAATTGTTGCTTCGCCAGATAATGTGAGAGATAAGTTGACTTCGCTGTCACAGATGGCGACGGGGGCGGTGGTGTTTCCGAAGCAGTCAGGGTCACCGCTACATTGACTTTGATTCATTTGAACGACGACAAATGTTTGACAAACAGATTGGTTGCCGTTTGCATCTGTCACCCAAAGTTGAATAGGTTCTTCACCAATATTGTCACAATTGAAATAGATGCTTTCATCTGTTACATCGGGAGAGAAACTATAGCTTAAATCACCTGCACAATTGTCAGAACTTCCATCATTAAAATCCACCGCAAATACAGTAAGAGAAGGTTCAAAAGTTGTGTTGTTGGGGTCATTGATGTGCATTAAATGAACAACAACACCGTCATTACAAACAGCAGTCGGTGGAAAAACATCATTATCACAGTCCGTGGGGTCGCCACAAGCACCTAATTGGTCAGAAACATTGATTATCCCCCAACAAGCATTCTGAGTACCATTATCTAATGTCAAATAGACGGTTGCAACACTGCTCCCTAAGTTACTGCAATCATAATTCAAAATATCTATATCTGAATTTGGAGAAAAAGATAAATCTGCCGCATCAATACACGCTTGTGAAATACCTTCTAAAACCATATCGAAAGTAATAACTGCTTCGCCATTGGCATCCAAGCTAACTTGAATATCATTATTACAAGAAAGAATTGGCAAGGAAGCACCATCACACGGGTCAGCAGGGCAAATGTCCAATAAATCGACTACTTCTACCTCAACCGCGCAAGCGTTTTGATTGCCATTTTCATCGGAGACAAACAGTTGAACAACGCTATTTCCTAAGTCTGAACAGGTAAATTCTAAGGTAGTTAAAACCACATTTGCCGCAAAGGAATAAGTCAAATCAGTAGTACAATTATCGTAACTTCCATCGTCTAATGTTTCTATAAAAATGGTCGCGCTACCGTCGCCATTTGAATCTGTGCCAAGAGCTACGGTTAAGTTTTCATCACAAATGGCAACAGGTGCAATACAATCAACAACATCGATATTGGAGACGCAAGTAGTTTGATTGCCAAATGGGTCAGTCGCCGTAAAGGTTACTAAATATTGTCCTGGATTGACATTAGTGAAAGGACCAAAACCGTTTCCAAAATCACTCGTCGCGGCTAAATCAACATCACTCGAACAATCCATTACTTCAGGTGTCGGAATGGTCAAGCCACCTGGACAAGCGAATGTATTTCCGTTCAAGCAGACAACAGGGAGATTGCAATTGTCTACAAAAGTCGGCGCAGCATCGTCGTTCACGTTAATAATCTGAGTATGCATTTCTATGCTATTGTCGCACCAGTTAATCACAGTCCAAGTCCTTTCGATGACATAACCACCGTTTGGAAGATTAAAAACTATATCTTCGTAGGTCGTCGCCAATAAGCTACAGCCATCATTTGAAACAATTGGTTCGCCTGCGTTCAAGGTGCCAAATGAACAATTGGCAGTCGTGTCTGGAGGAAAAACAACGCTCCAATCACCTGTATAGTCAATCGTAATGACCTGGGTGCAAAGTACGGTTGGGGGAGGATTAACGACGAGAGGTTCGGCGTCATTCATGTCGATGGTAATTTGTCCAGCGTTAAAATCAAAGCAAACGGGTTCTTCATTGCCATCCATTACTTCAATAACAGTTGGTGTATTTGAGAATAAAATTTGGCTATTTTGTCCTGTTGTCCCAATGACGTTGAAGCACATTTGAAACAAAAGTGTTCCATTTGCCATACTAACACCTGCTACATCATTATCGAACCAGGAAACTCCGATTTTGCCATTGTTTGTGGTAGATGTTCCAAAGTTTAAATCCTGAATATTTTCCGGGTCAATAATATTGTCAAACGCTAAAACGTTCGGGTCAAAATCAACCGTATATTGAAAGGATAAAATATTGTCGAAATTATTAACAGTAGCATCTACACAAAACAAGTCCCCTTCATTTGGTGTGGCAGATGCAATAGTCATTTCAAAACAACCGTTGGAAGGAGGTGGTGGAGTCGTGCTGATATGAATTTGATTGGCAATTCCAAAGAAGCAAGTATTTCCATCGTTGACTTCACCATCACTAAAAGTGACGCTCGTCGTTTCTCCAGCTCCTCCAATCACATAAAAACAGAGTTGATAAATCGTAGTCCCATTTGGAACAGACATGCCATCTGGATTTGATGAATTCGTCCACCAAGTTACCGTGTTGCTATCAAAACCGGCAGGATTGTAAGAAATAGATTGACCAACATTTCCACTATCAGATACATTGGCAAATGCTAAGATGTTTCCATCAAAATTTACTTTGTATTCATAATTGAGGATGTCCGTAAATCCATTTGTTTTTACATCAAAGCAAACTTCGCTGCCCACGTATGTTGAGGTAGAAGAAGCGATTGGAACAAAACAAGTTCCATTTGGACCACCTAAACCAATAGCAATATTGCCATCAATTCCATCAAAACAAACGGGGTTCTCGTCACCGTCAACGACTTCAATCGAAGTTGGGCTTTCCGAAAACGTCATTTCTGCAATCTGTCCGCCACCACCAATAATATCGAAACAAACCTGATACAACAACGTCCCATTTGGTACAGAAATACCTCCAACGTCATTGTCAAACCAAGAAACACCAATCTCGCCTGCATTTGCAGTAGAAGTTCCAAAGTTTAAATCAACAATATTTTCGGGGTCAATGATGGAATTGAACAACAGGATGTTTGGGTCGAAATTCATCGAATATTGAAAAGACAGGATATTATCAAAACCTCCAGCTGTCACATCCATACATATTTGGTCTCCGTTATTCGCAGAAGTAGCGTTCACAATTGGTGTAAAGCAATCTCCAGCCGGCGTATCATCCAATTCCCAAATGCGCGTCAACGTCCCCTGCCCGCAAGCATCCACATCAATCGTCACATGTGAACTGATATTTAACCCATTTTGAAAAGATGGCGCACCAAAAAACTGGTCAAGAGATTCATTTTGGGCTTCTGCATCTCCTGCCAGTTGAGAAAGCAAGTCTTCTATATTGTTTTGATAATTGTCGCAGTTGATTGTGGTATCAACGGGGCAATTGGGATTGTTACTCAAGGTTTCAACTTGAATGGAAACATTGCATGAAGCAGTATTTTCACAAAAATCAGTGATGGTAAATGTTACAGAATAGTTTCCAACAGGAACGTCATTTGCAGAATAAACCAAATCAACGAAATTTGGTAAATCTGAAGTTGCGGTTACTATATAATTATCCAAATCCCCATCTGTAGTTGGCAACGGAATAGATACATTGGCTAAGTCTGAACCCGCATTGGTGTATACGACAAAATCTGCAGGACAAAGCAAAATAGGAGGAAAACTGCCTTGGATATTAATGATTTGAATGCTTGTACTGATTTCGGATGTACACCAGTCAATAACCGTCCAGGTTCGAATGATTTTTGCGCAATTACTGCCCGTATCATTCAAAACTTCATCTTCAAAAGTAGTGGCAAATACGCCACATGACCCAATGTTAATTTCTGGACTCCCTGTAAAAGTAGGTGTTGACATTCCAAAATCATTGACAGTCGTATCCTCTGGGAAAGTCACCTCCCAAACATCATTGTACTCAACCGTTACAAGATGCGTACAACTTGCTGGAGAGTTGTCTGGATTGTTATCTGTTACCGTCCAGGTTCGCTCAATCGTAAAATCTTCACAATTTGAATTTGGAAAAACGAAATTGGTTAGTTCGCCATTGGCTTGACAATTATCAAAATAAGTGACCGTGCCAACGTATTCATCCAAAGCTGTTAGTAAGGAATCATTGGAAACAGGACTGTTCAGACTATAAATATTATCATAAAAATAGTCGCAAGTGATTGTTGTGTCAGTAGGGCAAATCGCAATCGGTGATAATTTATCCTCCACAATGACTTCCGCCAAACAGGAATTGGTGTTGCCATTACAATCTGACACTTGTAAAATCACGAAAACATTATTGCCTGCATCCGCATCTTCACAACAAAAGGTGATGGATTCGCCAAAATTAACGTCATCTGGATAATTGCTACAAACTGACCCGTCTCGCCTAACTTCAAGCGTTACATCACAGCAATTATCGAAACTTCCATCATCGAAAACATCGGCGACTAAAGTTGCTGTACCATCTATAGAAAGAGAAACTTGGGTCAATGCATCACAAACAGCAACAGGGGGCGTCACATCTGGATTGCACTGAGCTACTGCAAACGTATAGCTAAAGCAGACAGCAATAACCAGTAATAATTTGGTTGAAAATGTTCTAAAATTTTTAGTGTAAAAGGTTGTCATGGGAAGACGAATTTTAAAATATGTTACAATAATTGGATTATAAGATGCCGATTAATCAAATCTCATTCATAAAGTCTATTGGTTCTAAATAGTGTCATGCATTTATACACTGTAAACTAAGTTTTTTATCTTTTTAGAAATGGATTTTAAGGGTCAGAAATGAGTTTGTAAAACTCGTTTCTGACCCTTAACACCCACACCCGCTTTACCGCAGGCAAAGCGCAGTATTTTTGTTAAAGCTGGAAAATCTTGTGATTTTCTCGCTTCTCATAATTCAAAGAAACTTAGAGCATGTTTAAAATTTTACCGAACTGATAATCAATAGTTTATGGTTCTGACAATAAATTAGCAAAGGAATATATCGAGATACATGACTGCGCTAATTTGAAGTCAGGTTCATAAAATATTGGTTATCAGGAGAGTAAAATTTAAACATGCTCTTACTTTACACTGTTCCCTAATGAAAGAATGCTTGAAAATTCCGTGCTTTTCTGAAAAAAGCTCAAATTTTTAGCCATTTCAAGGAAGACTTTTTTGACTAATATGCTTTCACAATACAAATATCGGCAGAAACCTTAGGGGAAACAAAGACAGTTTTTTATATTTGTAGAATGGTTTTTGCTGTTATTCTTAATGAAATCCTTTTAAATAAGGATTTTTAAACAAATAATGTAGAAATAAACTTGGAAAATAAGCAAAAAATAAAAAATAGTAAACTGGTAGAAGTTCTATCCAATCTATCTCGAAAAGAGCAAAATGCATTGCGAAAGTTTCTGCAATCGCCTTATTTTAATCAGCGGGAGGATGTCGTTCAGTTTTATGAAATATTGGTTAAAAATATAAATAATGAATCAGAATTGCCTGAAAAAGGCGTTGTTTTCGGAAAAATCTATCCCAATGAGCGTTTTTCTGACCAGAATTTTCGCCTGTTGATGAGCTATTTATTCAAGTTAATTGAGCATTTTTTAGCCATTCAGGAAATTTTGGAAGATGAAACTAATTTGCAATTAAAAAAAGCCGCGAGTTATCGAAAGCATAAAATGCCTGCGTTCGTTCGGCGAAATTTGAAGAAAGTAGTTACTGATTTAGAAAAATCGCCGTTGCGGAACGGGCAGTATTTTCAATATCTTCAAGAGGTGCAAATGGAACAATATCAACTCTTGTCAACGGAAGCCCCAACAGATGATTTGAATTTGCAGAATATCGCCGATACAATTGACATTTCTTATTTGACTCAAAAACTGAAACAGACTTGCACGCTACTATCGCACCAATCGGTTTACCAATCAGATTATGAAGTTGGGTTCTTATCCGAAATTTTAAAATACATCGAAACGCGAAATCTCCTCAACATCCCAGCCATCAATATTTATTATCACTGTTATTTTATGTTGCTCCAACCAGATAATGAAAATCATTTTTGGACATTTAAGCAGTTACTGTTTCAACATGGTAGCAAATTTTCGACAACAGAGATTCGTGATTTATATACTTTAACTATCAATATATGTATTCGTCAAGTGAATGCAGGTAAAATGAGTTATTTCAAAGAAGCACTTGACTTATATAAGGAAGGTCTTAAGCAAGAATATTTGTTAGAAAATGGCGTCCTCTCTCGTTGGGCATATTTCAATATTGCGGCAGCTGGCTTGCAGACAGGCGAATACGACTGGGTTGATTTTTTTATAAAAAAGTATAAAAATGCACTGGAAAAAAAGTATCGGGAAAGTTCGTTTAGCTTCAATTTGGCACGTCTCGAATATGCCCGAAAAAATTATGCAGCAGTCATGAACTTACTCCAAAAATCCAATTATCGCGACCTTCTTGCCAATCTTGCTGCCAAGACATTGCTGCTAAAAGTTTATTTTGAGACGGAAGAGTTTGACCTGTTACACTCACATTTAGATGCTATGAAAAACTATATTCGGCGCAAGCACGTCATGGGTTATCACCGCAAAAACTACATGAATATTGTGAAGTTTGCACAGCGATTAATGATTCTAAATCCGTATGATGTGGAAGAAAAAAGACAATTAAAAGCGCGGATTGATAATGAAGAAATATTGACCGAGCGAGAATGGTTTTTAGAGCAAATTTGATTTTCTCTGACTAAAAATCAGCCAAAAAACATATCCACCAATCATCAAATCAAACCCCAGACATATACCCGGATACCAATCTGGCACATAGCCTGGATGCCCATTTGGGTGTAGCAATAAGTCCCACAAAACATGACAAACCCAGCCAATACTTAACCAAATTGGAGAGAATCTTCGTGACAAAATAACGGCTAATCCGTAGATACCAACGCCAGCAACTTCATAGGGAAGCCAAGCCCAGTTGCGCGCAAAAACGGCAAAAGCTACGTAAATTAAGGCAGCAATTATTAACGCATTTCCCCATAACTTGATGCTTGTTTTTTGCGGCAAATTTCGATAAAAAAATAGCAATCCTGCCGCAGCTAAAGCACCTATTATAATTTCTAAAATCATTATATTATTTGTGTCCAAGCACTTATTACAGTGTGTAAAAACTTTCTTTACAGTGTATTATATGTTCTCAAACAAAAAAAGCGAGGTGAACGTTTAGCGTTTTTAAAAAATTGCCTTTTTTCTGTTAAAATATATTAACAATTGAACATTGTCTTGACTTTGTTGTCTTAATAACGTATCTTAGCGATTCATATTTATTTTTTTAACGAATCACAATTATGAAGCAAATTATACTCTTTTTTTGTATTTCTTTTTTGGCTTTGAGTGTGCAGGCGCACGTCGCTCCACTGAATAGTGATTCCCCCAGTTCTATAGGACCAAAGATTTCCATCTTTGAAGATGATTATAGTAAGATTTCTATTTTTCCGAATCCAACAACTGAATTTATCAGTATTGCTAATGATAAGAATGTGAAACAAATCACAATTTTTAATTTAGTAGGACGAAAAATGAAGACTTTTGAAGCAAAGAGTGGCGAGCGATATGATGTGTCAAGTCTTCCCAATGGTATGTATCTTGTACAGTTACGTGATTATGACTTAAAAGTTATTACCACACAACGTATCAGCAAACGATAAGAATTTTTTTTTACACCTAAAATTTTCTTTCATTTAAATCCCGCGTCGTACCCTTTACGACGTGGGATTTTTTTGTTGATTTTGGTCGAAATGGCAAGGTATAGACAGTTGAAAAATAAAATTAACATCCCTTTCTTTTCTAACTTCTCAATTTCCTTTTTCTTCTCCAATTAAATCAACTACTTTTGCGACTTCAAAATTACTATTGTCTATATTTTTTGAAGTAACACATTGTAATAAGATCATTCTTAAAAACAACACTTACTTTAAAAAGTAGCCAACAAAACTTTCTATGAGCGATTTCATCAAACACGAATGCGGCATTGCGCTGATTCGTCTACTCAAACCGTTAGCCTATTACCAGGAAAAATATGGGACGCCATTGTACGGTCTCAATAAGTTGAATTTGTTGATGCAAAAACAACGAAATCGAGGACAAGATGGTGCAGGTGTAGCGACCGTCAAATTGGATGTAGAACCAGGGACGAAATACATTCACCGCAAACGGATTGATGGGTCAGCGTCAATTAAGCGGATTTTTGATGATATTTACAAGCCATTTGACGGGTATTCTAAAAAGAAAATGAAGAATATCGATTGGTTGAAAAATAATGCGCCATATGCTGGTGAATTGCTTTTGGGGCACCTTCGTTATGGAACACATGGTAAAAATAGCCGCAAAAATTGCCACCCATTCATACGTAAAAACAACTGGATTAATCGAAATCTGGTTGTTGCTGGTAATTTTAATTTAACGAATGTGGATGCATTGTTTGAAAACTTAGTCCGATTGGGACAGTATCCAAGTGACAAAACAGATACGATTACCGTTTTAGAAAAAATTGGTCATTTTTTAGACACCGAGGTTTTACGTTTGTATAATTATTACAAAAAGGATGGAAAATCACGGGGTGAGGTGGCAGCATTAATTAATAAGAATCTCGACGTTCAGCGGTTGCTAACTCAAGCGTCTAAAGAATTTGATGGTGGCTATACAATGGCGGGCTTGATGGGACATGGTGATGCGTTTGTGATGCGTGACCCTTCTTCGATTCGTCCAGCTTACTATTATTGTGATGATGAAGTAGCAGTAGTTTGTTCAGAACGTCCAGCAATTCAGACGGCATTTAATGTGCATATCAGTAAAGTTCAAGAGTTGCCAGGTGGTCATGCTTTTATTGTCAAAAAAGATGGTCGAATTGATATTAAGCCATTTACGGAACCTCGCGAACGCAAAGCTTGCTCTTTTGAACGTATTTATTTTTCTAGAGGAACGGATAGAGATATTTATTTGGAACGAAAAAAGTTAGGAGAGCAATTGACAGAGGCAGTGCTGGATTCGGTGGAATACGATTTTGATAAAACGATTTTTTCGTTCGTTCCCAACACCGCAGAATCGGCGTTTTATGGATTGATGAAAGGGGTAGATAAGGCATTGAATAGAGTAAAAGAGGAACAGATTTTGGAATTGATGGCAAAGGATAATTTAAAACCAAAAAAGATTCAAAAAATTCTTTCCAAAACCTGCCGCGTCGAAAAAATCGTTGTAAAAGATGAGAAATTGCGAACCTTTATCACTGCCGATAGCGCACGTGGGAATATGGTTTCGCACGGCTATGATGTGACCTACGGAATTGTCAATAATGAAGTGGACACTTTAGTTTTGCTCGACGATTCTATTGTTCGAGGAACGACTTTGAAGAAAAGCATCATCAGCATTGTTGCTCGTTTGCGCCCCAAAAAGGTCGTCGTCGTTTCGTCTGCACCGCAAATTCGCTACCCTGATTGTTACGGTATTGATATGTCAAAAATGAAGGATTTTGTCGCATTTCGAGCATTAGTTGCGCTGTTGGAAGAGCATGGCAAAAGTGATTTACTAGAAAAGACGTATAAAAAATGTAAAGCAGAATTGAAGAAACCGACAGAGAAAATGAAAAACCGTGTACAGCCGCTTTATGACGAATTTTCGTATGAAGCAGTTTCTGAAAAAATCGCCGAAATCGTTACACCCGAAGGTATTAAGCCTAAAGTCGAGGTGATTTACCAAACAATCGAAGGATTGCAGCAAGCATGTCCTGACCACAATGGTGATTGGTATTTCAGCGGTAATTATCCTACGCCGGGTGGCAATAAAGTCGTCAATCGAGCCTTCGTTAATTATATAGAAAACAACAACGAACGAGCGTATTAACCCTGAATGATAAATGATGAATAAGTAGAAACTTGGAAGTCATTTATCATTCATCATTATAACATAAGTTGGATTGGAAATCAGGCATAAAAGG
>CAYUNA010000115.1:0-10149 GCA_964445895.1 uncultured Saprospiraceae bacterium
TTAAATGCTTGGTTTTCAGGAAGTAGAAAAACTAGACATGCTCTTAACAACCATTTAAGCAATGAATAAATTTTTTCTTTTTCTATTCCTCTCTTTTGCAGCACAGCTATTTGCACAAGAACCGATGACGGTCATCCGCTGTACTGCCTCCGAATTGCAAGACCCGATTCAAAACATCTATGTCGATAAAGACAACAAGAAATGGATTGGCAATAGTAAAGGACTGTTTCAAGTCCACGCGATTGATTTTGCGACGGAAGAAGCAGTCAAATCGGGCAATCAAGCTTTGTTGAAATTACCTAATGGAAATAATAATCTCACTTGGTCAAAATCTGAAATGGATAACATTTTAGGTGGCGCGACGATTACTGCGGCATTTTATGATACCAAAAGCCGCGAATTATGGGTCGGTACGGAAGATTCGGGCATTATTCGTTTGAAAACTAAGCCATCTTTGCAAAAAGTAGGGGAAGTGACCAGTAAAAACTCTAAACTAAAATCCGATAAAATTAATGTTATCAATAAAGACCGAAGCGGGCGTTTTTGGATTGGTTCGGACGAAGGCGTGTTGATAGGGACATTAGACAAGTGGAAATTAGCAGAGAAATTTTTTACCATCGAAGCCATTTCTATCAATCGTGAAAATATCTGGGTAATGGGCGATGAGACTGTTTGGAAAATTGAAGAAGGGGATGAATTTTACCCAATTGATGTTGACGAACGGATGGTTGAGGGTTCAATTCGAGATATTGCGGCAGATAGTAAAGGACGTGTCTGGATTGCGTCGGATGTGGTATCGCGCTATAATTTTACGGAAGAAAGCTATCAATTATTTGGTCCTGCACAATATTTTACCAGTCAAGATGTCAATTATGTAGCCGTCGATAAAGACGATGCACTTTGGGTGGGTACGCAAGACAAAGGACTATATTTAATTGAAAAAGCATCCGCAATTACGGTTACTTTATTGGTCGATAAGGGACTAAGTTGCGATGCTTCAAAACCTGATGCTGCGTTGAAAGTTCGGATTACGGGCGGTCAGCCTCCTTATTTTTACGATTGGGATGGCGGTTTGAAGGGAGAGAATCCAACGAACTTAGCAGCAGGCGAATATTCGGTGACGGTAACAGATGACAAGGGCAAAACCAAGTCTTCCAAAGTGACCATTCCTGACCCAAAATTCACGGTAAGTGCTGTGCAAGACCGACAAGAGAGTGGGGCAGGTGCTGGCGACGCGGCGGCAACAGTGACGATTAGTGGCGGTGGGTTGCCTGAATTCAAATATGCTTGGGACAATGGTGAAACAAAGGCGCAAGCGGTGAAATTATCAGAAGGACCTCATTCCGTAACGGTGACGGACAAAAATGGTTGCAGTGCTTCGACGACCTTAGAAATTTCTCAAAAACTAACGCCCTTAAAAGTAACTATCAAGCAAACGACCGAGAATAACTGTCACGATGATGCTAACGCAGGTTTGGAAGTCATTGTTGAAGGTGGCAAAAATCCATATAAATTTAAATGGAATGACACGGAAGTGGAAGGCAAAACCCGGTCTGGTTTGAAATTTTCGCAATACACGGTGACGGTGACTGATGTGACGGGTGTGACGACGGCGGGCAGCATTTTTATTAAAGAAATTCCATTAATTACAGCGTCTATTTCCGTTGAAAAAGCGGCGAGTACAGGGAGTTCAGATGGAAAAGCGAAGGTGACTGCAAAAGGCGGTGCAGGTAATTTTACTTATAAATGGGACAATGGCGAAACGACACAGACTGCTACAAAACTTGGACCCGGTAGCCACACGGTAACCGTGACAGATGATAAAGGCTGTGAAAAAATTGCGACGACTGACATTTCGGAAAATATTTTAGCACTCTCCATTTCGATTAGTCAAACTTCGAAGCTGAATTGTTATGGTGATGAAAATGCCGCTATTTCCACTTCTGTTAATGGTGGAAAAGGACCATTTACCTACAATTGGAATATTGCGGATTTGGCAGGCGAAAAACCTACGAATCTTCCAGCGGGTACTTATGAAGTCACTTTAACGGATGTGACGGGGGCGACTGCAACCGAAAAAATTACCATCGAAGCACCAAAGGAATTGACTGCAACTGCATCTGTTCAAGCAGCAGCGACAACAGATAACGCCGATGGAAAAGCAATCGTAAAAGCCAGCGGCGGTACTGGAAATTATACTTACAAATGGGATTCTAACGAGACTGGAAAAACGGCAAAAGCTTTGAATGCTGGCGCGCACGTGGTGACGGTGACAGACGAAGCGGGTTGTTCGACGACGGCAACGGTTGATATTTCTGAGAATATTTTAGCGTTGAGTGTTGCCATTAATCAAACGGCAAATATTGATTGTTTTGGTAATAAAAATGCAGCAGTTGCCGTCGAAGTCAATGGTGGAAAAGGGCCGTTTCAATATACATGGAGTGAGGCTAATTTAACAGGAGAAAAAGCAACTAACTTGGGGGCGGGTAATTATACTGTAACCTTGACAGATGCGACGGGGGCAACGCAAACCACGCAAATTTCGATTCAAGAACCAAAGGAATTGACTGCAACTACGTCCGTTCAAGCAGCAGCAACAACGGATAATTCCGATGGAAAAGCAACGGTAAAAGCTAGCGGCGGTACAGGAGATTATACGTACAAATGGGATACGAATGAAACTGGCAAAGCAGCAAAAAAACTGAATCCTGGCGCGCACGTAGTGACTGTGACAGATGAAGCGGGTTGTTCGACGACGGCAACGGTTGATATTTCTGAGAATATTTTAGCGTTAGGGATTTCTTTAAATCAGACAGCAGAAATTGATTGTTTTGGTAATAAAAATGCAGCAGTTGCTGTCGAAGTTAATGGTGGAAAAAGACCGTTTCAATATGCGTGGAGTGAGGCTAATTTAAATGGCGAAAAAGCGACGAATTTAGGCGCAGGCAATTATTCTTTGACTTTGACAGATGCGACGGGGACAACAAAATCTACGCAAATTTCGATTCAAGAACCAAAAGAATTGACCGCTAACATTACTGTTCAGCAGCCTGCAAGTACTGGTAATTCTGATGGAAAAGCGCTAGCCAATATCAGCGGCGGCGATGGTAAATATTCGTTTAAATGGACAAATGGAGAGACTGAAAAAACAGCGTCAAAACTTCCACCGGGCAAACATACCGTAACGATTACTGATGGGCGAGGTTGTACAACGACGGCAGATACTGAGATTACAGAGAATATTTTACCACTGACGGTTTCAATTAGTCAAACGGCTGAACTGGATTGTTTTGGAGATAAAAAAGCAGGTTTGAAATTGAAAACCAATGGCGGGAAAGCGCCATTTTCATATAAATGGAACAAGGCAGCAGCGAGTGGTGAAAGTCCCAATAATTTGCCAGCAGGCGACTATCAGGTAACGGCAACCGACGCAACGGGCGCAACAAAAACGGCATCTTTCACAATTGATGAACCGACTCAATTGACCGCTCGAATTACCGCTTTAGAGAATACTTCTGACCAAACTTCCAACGACGGTGAAGCAAAAGTAGCTGCTTCGGGTGGCGCTGGTAGTTACACCTATGTTTGGGACAATGGACAAACAGGAGAAACTGGTCGAAGATTCAATATCGGTAACCATAATGTCGTCGTCAAAGATGTGAAAGGCTGTGAGGTGAAAGTTGATTTTGAAATCAAGAAAAAAATTATTCCAGAATTGCGAGCTGGTCGTCTAAGTGTGGGACAAATCATTCGTTTGAGTGAATTGTATTTTGATGCGGATAGTACCGTTTTGAATCAGGATGCAATGCCGATTTTAGATGAAATAACGTATTTCCTGGAGCAGAATCCAACGATTTCTATCGAAATTGGAGGACATACCAACGGCGTTCCTCCTCACGAATATTGTGATGCGCTATCGACTGCACGAGCAAAATCTATTGCTACTTACATTGTAGGAAAAGGAATTACAGAAAGTCGCGTTCAATCCAAAGGTTACGGAAAACGGAAACCGATAGCCTCGAATAAAACGGCGGACGGGAGGAAACGGAATCAGCGGGTGGAATTGACGATACTGACGCTGTGACGGGGGGACTCATGATAGAATTAAAATTGAGTTGTAAAGTAAGCGTTACTTTCAAAGTAACGCTTACTTTACAACTCAATTTCAATTCTACAACCAAACAACTTTAATAAAACTTTAAGATTTGAAAATGTGGTAACGTATCAACATCTTCGTCTAATTAATGGAATAACCAATCAAACGAGATTTTGCAAAGCCTTTGACCAAATAGTGGTTAAATCACCGTTAATTATTTAAGGGAAGAGAACCCTTCTAAAAATTTTCAATAGCTTTGCCCAAATCGAAAGTGCTTCCTCTATCCAAATTATTTTTTAACAATTATTCAATCAACTTGTAATCATGAATTTTCAAAAAATAACTTTATTCGCTTGTGCATTTTTGTTTTCTATGACGATGTTTGCACAAAAGCCACTTCCAGATGCTCAGGTAAAAACTTTGGAAGGTGAAACTTTAAACTTACAGGATTTAGGAAAATCAGGTAAAATTACTGTAATTAGTTTTTGGGCAACGTGGTGTAAACCTTGTAATAACGAATTGGATGCGATTGCAGATGTTTACGAAGATTGGCAAGATGAATATGATATGGAGTTGGTCGCTATTACAATTGATACGCGTCGGGCATTTGCAAAAGTACCAGGTTGGGTAGAGACGAAGCGATGGGATTACCGGATTTTGCATGGTAATGAAACGGAAATGCAAACAGCGTTTAATTTCCAAACGATTCCTCAGACAATTTTGGTAGACCAGAGTGGAAATGTTGTGTATCGACACAACGGTTACCAGGAAGGCGATGAGATTGAGTTGGAGGAGAAAATCGCAGAATTGGCGAAGTAAGAGACAGCGCGCAGTTGTCGGCTTACGGCACACGGTGTAGCAAAATTTTAATGAAAAAGCGGCTTGAATGGTATCATTCAAGCCGCTTTTTTGTATTCCACTGGTATCGGACACCTTCAGTTTGAAGAAGAACGAATAAATTAGATTAGCTTTGAATACTTGATAAAAGAGGGTGTCTGATACCTTTTTGCATTTTGAAAGCAAGGTATCAATCCTCCACAAGCGCAGGCTTTATTTTCAAAGTCATCAAAGCAATAATTCCAATTGCAAAAAAGACTGTCAATGCCAAAACGCTATTCCGCATACCAAATAATTGGTCGATAATTCCAAAAATAAACGTACCAATTACGACTGAGTATTTTTCTAAAACATCATAAAAGCTAAAGTAGGAAGTGGTATCGGGAGTATCGCGAGGTAGTAGTTTAGAGTAAGTACTTCGTGATAGCGATTGAATTCCGCCCATAACTAAACCAACGCCTGCTGCTACGGCGTAAAATTGCATCGCTGTCGTTACAAAGTAGGCGATGATACAAATGGTAATCCAAATAAAAAGCATTAAAATCAAGGCAAATTTATTTCCTTTTTTATTGGAAACAATAGCGAAAATATATGCTCCTGCAATTGCTAAAAATTGTAGAAGCAAAATGACAGCAATCAAATCAGGAGTTTTAAAATTGAGTTGTGAGGTTGCAAAAAGGGTTGCCAATAATAAAATAGTTTGTACACCAGCACTATAAAAAAAGAAGGCTAAAAGAAAGCGTTTAATACTCGGTGCTTGCCGAACTTTCTTTAAAACACGTTGTAGTTTGTCCATACTTTGCCGAAATAAATTGGGCGGCGAAGCTCCTTTTTTATCTTGTGGCAGACGGCTAAACGGAATGAATGAAAAGCCAAACCACCATAAGCCGACCATAGCAAATGCGATTCGATATTGTAATGTACCATTGGGGTCAAGCCCAAACTTGTCGGGTATCATAATGATAACCAAATTGATAATCAACAATAGAACACTTCCAAAGTACCCAAAGGCAAATCCCTTCGCACTCACCTTATCATATTGGTCTTCGGTAACAATATCTGGTAAAAAAGAATTGTAAAAAACCAATCCTCCTGCAAAACCAACTGTTGCTAAAATGAAAAAACTAATCGCCCAAACGACATCTTCCGCGGAGTAGAAAAAGAACAACATCAAACAAGAAACACTTCCCAAATAGGTGAAGAATTTCATAAATCGTAGCTTTTTACCGCCAAAATCCGCAATTCCAGATAAATAAGGAGATAAAACGGATACCAATAAGTAGGCGAAAGACAAAGCGAAGGAATATAAAGCTGTATTGGTAATGTCAAAACCAAAGATTTCATAGACCTGTCCGTCGGTGATTTCTTCGTAGTAATTTGGAAATATTGCGACTGCAATCGTTAGCGCATACGCCGAATTTGCCCAGTCAAAAAACGCCCATCCCGTGATGGTTCTTTTGTCGTTGAGTGGATAGTTTTTCGTATTTTTCATTCGGCAAGATAGAAAATAAATTGGTCTTTGTTTGGGGAATTTGCCGACGGTCACTTCAAGTGCCGTCGGTCAATATTTGTCTTTATAGCATAATTTTAAGCGAGTACTGACCGACGGCATTAAAAATAACCGTCAGTAGGTGCTTATTTTTTAAAACGTCCAATCGCCGCTTTCGTAAATTCTGATAAAATCAACTGTCCACTCATTGCTGCCCGTTCATCTAACAAATCATCCCAATGGTCTGTACCTTCCCAGAATATTTTTTTCAAACCTGCCAGGGCTTGTGGATTGGACTTAACTAATTTTTCTGAAAAATGGACGATGTATTCATCCAATTGTTCCGTAGAATCGAAGGCTTCAGTGAACAATCCTTTATCTTTTGCCCATTTAGCCGTTTGAAATTCGGTAGCATTTAACGCCATTTGGCTCATTGCGGAGACGCCTACTTTTCGCTCCACCGCAGGTCCAATCACAAATGGACCGATACCAATCGCCAATTCACTTAGCTTAATTGAAGCATACTTCGTCGCCATACAATAATCCGCTGCTGATGCCAGTCCAACGCCACCACCAACTGCTTTTCCTTGTACCCGACAAAGGATAATTTTCGAGCATTTTCGCATCGCATTGATGACATTGGCAAAGCCAAGAAAGAAGGTTTTTCCTGTTGCAAAATTTTCAATCGAACTTAATTCATCAAAACTTGCGCCTGCACAAAACGTTCGGTCGCCACCACTTTTTAGAATAACCAAAGCAATGTCGTCATTATCGCTCGCTGCGTCAATGTGATTTTTCAATTGTCGTAGCAAATTGCCTGGGAGGGAATTATGAGACGGGTGAAAAAATTCGATTGTGGCAATTTTATTATTAATATCTGTTTTGACGTATCCAAGTTGGGTCTTGTCCATTTTTTTAAATTTGTACAATTGAACAGGAATAAATAATGCCATGCACTTATTTTTTCACCGTTACCAAGTTTGTTTCAACTGCGTTTTTATAATTTGGTAGTCGATTCGACGACTTTGGCGCAAATTTAAACAAAATTTTACAGCAAAATATTTAGAGTTTCCCAATCTTTGCGGTATGACAAACGAAAATTTTATTCCATTCAATCCGGTTCGCTATCCAAAAGGAGAAATGCTGCAACGTAGCCGCGATTTTTATCAATATTTGGACAAACGCCGTTCGCTTCGCATGTTTTCCGATAAACCTGTGTCAAAAGAAATTATTGAAAACCTCATCATGGCGGCCTCTACTGCGCCGTCGGGTGCGCACAAGCAGCCTTGGACGTTCTGTGCGGTCTCCAGTCCTGAAATCAAAAAGAAGATTCGGATAGCTGCTGAAAAAGAAGAGTACGAAAATTATCATGGTCGCATGAAAGAAGATTGGCTAGAAGACCTCGCGCCTTTCGGAACGGACGAACACAAGCCATTTTTAGAAACAGTGCCCTGGCTAATCGTCGTGTTTAAAAAATCGTACGACTTGGTAGATGGTGAGAAAACGAAAAATTATTATGTCAATGAATCAGTCGGTTTAGCCGCTGGATTTTTATTGGCAGCCATCCATAATGCAGGTTTGGTATCGCTGACTCATACTCCAAGTCCAATGAATTTTTTGCAAAAAGTATTGGATAGACCTGTAAATGAAAAACCGTTTTTATTGATTCCTGTGGGGTATCCAGCGGATGATGCAGAAGTGCCAGATTTGACGCGGAAGGGGGTAGAAGATGTAATTGTTTATTTTGAATAATTTTGTCATTCTTGTCATTCCGAGCACTTTTGTCATTCCGAGCGAAGCCGAGGAATCTGGGTGGAATATTACGTCAGATTCCTCGGCTTCGCTCGGAATGACAAAAATGCCCGGAATGACAAAAGTGCCCGGAATGACAAAAGTGACAAAATTATTCCACCGAAATATCCACCTCTTGCACTATTCTGCCCACTGGATATAACTGATGTGTTTTTTCATAATAAACCGATCGTTTGTATACAAAATCCAATTGCGCTCTTGCTGATTTGGCAAATTCATTATCTTCCTTTTTTCTTGTGTCCAATGCTATGTTTATTTCAGGATTTTCTTTTAAAATTTCCAATGCTAAATCTTCAAAAACATAGCTGGAAAAGTATTCTTTTTGCATCAAAATGGCATCGAAAAAGTTCCACGCAAAATAGGAATCAGGAGCTTGTGGTTCAAGGGCAGAAAGAATATATTGGTTGGTTGATTGATTGGCAAAAACGACATAATCACCTTTGCGGTAATGCTGCATTTGATTTTTAGTTTCGACCTCAATATCATAATGTAAATAATGCCCTTCATAGGCACTTCTGTCTTTGTACTTTCGAATATAGTAAACCTCCATTTCTGCCGTCAAATCTTCGGTCAAACGTTGTATTTTTACACCGTTCCAACGCAGTCGCTCAATAATTTTATCATAGGCTTGTGGTATAATATAACCAATTGGCTTTGAAATGTTTAGCGTAGATTGGTAAGTATTTAGAAAAGGGACATATTTTTCAAACGGCGCATTTCTATCATAATAAAGTCGGTCAATTCCAGAAATCTCGCTTGGTTTATACTTGGCTTCATATCCTTTGAATAAAAGCGAATCTTTTCGCTCCATATCTATTGTCCAGTTGAGGTCAAAATTCGTTTTAATTTTATCAGCATCTTGCGCTTTTTGTCGCAATGCACCAATCAATTTTGCGTCTTTCTGCATCGTCTTTAGCATCACTTTCATAAAGGCATAATTGCTCCAAACGCGGTCTTTAAAGGGTTTTAGCATATGCGTCTCAGAAGTGAAACTCAAGCAATTGTGTATCGCGGCATACCCCGATGAATACCGTGGCAAATCCAGGAAACCCGCAATGCCTTCATCTGGCGTATTTCTAACAAAAACGTAAGGCGTCATTTCCCATTTTTCTAACTTCATTTGGTTGTATAAATCGGGCAGCATTTTGGTTTGCAAATAGGAGGATAAAACGGGGTTCAACTTATCTTTTTGAGTCGCAATCATTGTTAACGTATATTGATAATCCGCACCATTGGAAGTATGATTGTCAATAAAAACGTCGGGCTGCCATTTGGTAAAAACCTGGTTGAATGTCCTCGCATTTTTAGAGTCACATTTGATAAAATCTCTATTCAAATCCAGGTTTTGAATATTGCCACGAAAGCCATGTTCCTTAGGTCCATCCTGATTAGCGCGACTAAAACTTCCGCGGTTCAAACCACCACTAATATTGTAAAATGGAATTGCCACAACGACCGTTTCTTTCAACAATTGTCCCATAGATTTGTCTTTGACCAAATCCCGAAAAAGCATCATTGAAGCATCCACACCACAAGGTTCACCTGGATGAATGGCATTGTTGACGAATAAAATCCGCTTACCTTCTGCTTTTAATTTTATGGGGTCAAATTGCTTGCTTCTTGATGCAATAACGATATGCAATGGATAGCCACTATCGGTTTCTCCAACCTCTTTTAGTTGAATCCAAGGATGAATATCTGCTAGCTTCTTATAAAAATCAATGACCTCAAAATAGGTTGCCGAGTAGTTGTCATCCTTTTCAAAAGGCGTTGTCCAGTCCATGTTTTGACCAAACAATTGAATGGATAGAAATAGGAAGAGGAAAGTCAGTTTGTTCATAATCAAATGCTTTTTCGTTATTTTGCCGGCAAATTTCGTAAAAAAAATCAGAATGAAGACCAAAGTTAAAATTTG
>CAYUNA010000116.1:0-10132 GCA_964445895.1 uncultured Saprospiraceae bacterium
CAATAACCCTAATCCTTCACAAACTTCCTTACAAAAAATCGACCATCCGCAGTTTCTGCTTTCAAATAATATACACCAGCTGACCAATCATCTACGTCAATTTTTTCGGTAATAGCTGCCCCAATTGTTAGCTGTTTTTCAAAAATGGCAATGCCAATATTATTGAAAATAACCAAACGGCCATTCAACAACTCTTCAGACTGATTTTCTAAAAACAAGGCATTGGCTACGGGATTTGGGTAAACCAAAAAGTTATTCGATAAGGCGACATCCTGCACGGCATCCAATAAAATATTCAGAGGTTCGGAAGTAGCTTCACAACCGTTGTCGTCAGTGGTTTGAACGGTGTAAATGCCATTATCTGTTGGCAGATAAGAGGCTGCAGTTGCGCCCGGAATTGGATTTCCATCCAGCAACCATTGATAGGAATTGGCAGATGTAGCAGTCAATTCTGCTCCATCGAAGGTAATTTCGGGAATTACCGGAACGAATACATTAATGAGGACATTCACGGAAACCGAACTACAACCATTGCTCGTTACGGAAACAAAATATGTCCCCGCTTCCGAAACTTCGAGTGTCGTCCCTGTTGCGCCACTTATCGGCTGAAATTCATAGAACCATTGATAACTATCCCCACTACTCGGCGTGCTTAAGGTTGCGGTTTCGTTAGGACAGATTTGGACAGCAGTGGTTTGAATGTCTGCACTTGGAAACGGGTTGACGGTTAAGAAAACGGATTCAGAATTTCCTTCGCAGCCATCGGTTTCGGCGACAACGTAATATTCGCCTGGCTCAAAAACCGTGAAGGAAGTACCATTATTGCCAAGTCCCTCCCCGTTTTGATACCATTCAAAAGCATCCGCGTCGGTGTTTACGAGCATCGTTAAACCAAACCCCTCACAGACAGATTGTTCTCCTGCCTGCACCAATTCTGGTGTCGGCAAAGGGGTCACATTGATGTTGAATGGACTTGAGGTGACGGTACAATTGTTTTCCGTGATTTCAACATAATAAGTACCGGCTTGGCTGGTCGTCAAAACCGTGTCTGTACTCACCAATTCATCATTTAAAAACCACGCTAAACTACCATTACTTTCAGGAGCAGTGACAGATATTTCTTCACCTTCACAAATCGTGCTTTGACTCCCAATATTCAAACTTGGATTGGGCAAGGGCACAATAGCAACATTGATAATCTCGGAAGTAGCTGCACAATTGGCGTTGTTTGCTTCTACGTAGTAATCGCCTGATTGTGAGACATTTACCTCATTGGTGCTGCCAGAAATTAAGACTTGATTGTTGAAATACCAAGTATAATTCTCTGCACCAGCATTGACCAGTAAATTCAACATCTCGCCTGCACAGACAAAGTTTTCTGCACCGACATTTAACGTAACATCAGGGGCTGGCGTGACGGTCAAATTGATAGTCTCTGACGTGCTGCTACAATCACCCGTGCCTACCACTACAAAATATTCGCCAGCCTCGGTTGCGGAAAGCGTGCTTGCGTTGTTGCCAGTTATTTCTCCATTCAAAAACCATTGATAATTGCTCGCGCCCGCCATGACTTCCAACAACAAGTTTTCATCTGAACAAATTTCATTATTGGTAGCCACATTTAAGGTAGCATCAGGTGCATCTACAATTTCTACAGTTGTGATTTGGGAGGTCGCGACACAATTTCCGTTATTCGCAATTACTTGATATTCACCGCCTTCCGACACTGTCAGGGCATTGCCACTGATGGGCAATAACTCACCGTTTTGATACCATTGATAACCTTGTGCATTGCCTGCCACTTCGATGGTAATCTGGTCATTTTCACAAATTTGATTCATAGCACCAACTGATAAATCGACATTTGGAACAGCCGTCACGGTCACATTAATCGTCTCGGAAGTCGTCGCACAATCACCGTTCATCGCTACGACATAATAGTCACCTGCTTCAGTCACCGTAATGCTGGCTTCGTCCGCAGTCATCAACTCGCCGTCTTGATACCATTCATAATTTTGTGCGCCAGTTGGGATAGCGATGGTTAAGGTTTCGCCTGCACAAAGGTTATTTTGTGTCGGAATGGTAATCGCTGCATCTGGATAATCAAATACCTGCACATTGACTATTTCAGAAACAGTTTCGCAACTTCCGTTTGAAACTTGAACTTGATAATTACCTGATGTTGAGGCAGTTATCAAATTTCCATTTTGCGAAAGCAAGTTGCCATTTTGAAACCATTCGTAAGTCTGTGCACCCGTTGCTACGGAAATGGTGACCGATTCTCCTTGACAAATAAAATTATCTATAGCTCCATCCAAAGTTGCATCGGGGAACGTATTAACAGTTAAATTTAAAGTTTCGGAAGTCACTTCACAGTCACCATTGGAAGCCGTGACGGTGTAGTTTCCGGCTTCAGTTGCCATGATTTCGGGAGTTGTTGCGATAGGATTTCCATTGAAAAACCATTGATAATTCATTGCGCCCGTTGCCACGGAAATTGTTAGGGTTTCTCCTTCACAAATTTCATTTTGCAATGGCATAGAGAAGTCCACATTTGGAAATGGAGTAACTGTAATTGTTATCATTTCAGAAGTAACTGCACAATCGCCGTTTCTTGCAACAACTTGATAATCACCTGATGTTGAAGCAGTTATCGAATTTCCATTTTGCGAAATTAAATTACCATCCTGATACCATTCGTAAGTCTGTGCGCCCGCGGGAACAACTAATTCTAAGGTTTCTCCTGCGCAAAGATTGTTTTGCAACGGCACATTTAAGGTCGCTTCGGGATAGGTATTGAGCGTAACATCAACCATCTCGGAGGTTGCTTCACAGGTTCCATTGCCAGCAGTGACGGAATACATGCCTGCGCTATTCACTGTTAGCGTGTTGGTATTATTAGAAATTGGATTACCATTTTCAAACCAATCGTAACTTGATGCACCTGTTGGAATTGAAATGGTCACTTCATCACCTTCGCAAATTTGATTGGCAGTTGGAACGTTTAGCTCAACACTTGGCGTGGCATTTAAGGTTAAATTCACCATTTCTGACATCGTCTCACAGTTGCCATTTGTTGCAATCACCTGATAATTCCCAGCTGCTGTTGCTGTTAAAGCATTGGTCGTATTTGCCAATAAATTTCCATTAAAAAACCATTGATAATTACTCGCGCCAGAGGGTACATTAATGTCTAAATTTTCACCATCACACAACTCATTTTGTAATGGAACATTCAACTCCGCTGACGGAAATTGGTTGACATTCACGGTGACAATTTCAGAAGTCGCTTCACAATCTCCATTGCTGACAATCACCTGATAATCACCGGATTGCATTGCATTTATAGTATTTAAATTACTTATATTTTGATTGCCGTTGAATGACCAATTATAGTTTTGCGCTCCGGCAGGAACAGACAACGTTATGGCTTCTCCATCACAAATATCAAGTGCGCCCGTTGTATTCAAAGTCGCATCGGGTGTTGCTTGCACGACTAAGGTTGTGGTAGCTGAAGTCGCCTCACAATTGCCATTACTGACAACCAGATAATAGTCTCCAGGGTCACTGACAATCTGAATATTTTCTGAATTGGCAAACAACACACCATCGCGATACCATTCGTAGCTATCTGCACCGTTTTCTGCTGAAATAACCAGGTCTTCACCTTCACATATTTCATTAAAATTGCTTACATTTAAATTGGCATTTGGATAAGTTTCAACAGTAACATCAATTATTTCAGAAGTTGCTTCACAGCCATTTAAATCAGCGACCACATAATAACTCCCATCATTATCCGCAAAGAAACTCGGTGCATTGGAGTTGTTTTGAGCCACATTATTGTAGTACCAAGTGTAATTAGATGCACCTGTCGGAATTTCTAATGCTAAAAACTCGCCGTCACAAAGTGTGTTTTGAATAGGTACATTTAAAGTCACATCAGGAGTAATCCCTACTTCCACTGTTACGATTTGCGAGGTCTCCATACAATTGCCATTTGCTGCCTCAACGTAGTAAGTTCCACTTTCAAAAACATCAAGGACGTTAGTGTTCCCAACCACCATATTTTGATTATTGTACCAAGCATAACTATCGGCATTGGGGGCGATTTCTAAAAGAATAGATTCACCATCACAAAGTTGAAATGGGCCGTTATTACTCAGCGTCACATCAGGGGCAATTGTAGTAGAAATGTTGATGATTTCGGAAATATTCGTACAATTCCCGTTAGACACAATAACTCGATAATCACCTGATTCTGAAACTGTTATTACATTAGAATTGCCACCGAATGATGCGCCATCCTTTGTCCAACTGTAAACATCTGCCCCTGCTGGAATGGATAAATTAATAATATCTCCTTCACAAATTTCCTGGTCGCCACTCACATTCATCGTTGCATCAGGCGTTGTTTCTACAGTCAGATTCACCACAATAGACATTGCAGAACAAGTTCCGTTTGAAATTTCAACCTGATAATCTCCAGCGTCCGTTACGATAATGGAATTTGAGTTTTGATTCAATAAATTACCATTAAATGTCCAGTCATAACTCGACTCGCCCGCAGGTGCAATAATCTGAAAACTTTCGGTATCACAAATCTGATTATTTGCGCCCACATTGAGGGTAACATCCGGGTCGGGGATGACCGTTACCGTAATCGGAGAAGAATTGGCCGAACAAGCCCCATTGAGCGTTTGTGCATAATAATCACCACTTTCTGTAGCGGAAAAAGTACTTGACGTTTCGCCTGAAATTGGTGTACCGTCTTGATACCATTGTACACTCGACCCACTGAACGTCGCATTTAAAACAACCGAACCACCTGCACAAAAACTGGTTGACCCAGCCGCCGAAATACTTACCGTCGGTGGCGAAGGAGTCGGAATTGGCGTAAAGGTAATATTGGTTGGATTGAGGATATACAAGCCCGTAAATTCGTCGGAAGCGAGAATATTTCCAGAAGGTAAATAGGGATATGCCCCCCAATTTCCAGCAAATCCGTTGTAGTTGGAATGTCCCGTATAGGTATCGTACCAAGCCGTTTGGATGATATTATTGGGGTCAGAAATATCAAAAACTTGCAGACCATCGTGATAGTAGGAGACAATAGCGTAATTGTCTCGAATAAACGGATTGTGTGCGACGCTGCCCGTCACCGCAGGACCTAATAATTCTGAACGAAATAAAGTAGTGATTGATATATCAGACAAATCAGAAATATCGCAATATTTCAGGTCGCGATTGTGGGTTTCATCTGCAAAAACATAGCCTTGCGAATTGTCCGTTGGCCAGCCAGCATGGTTGTAACCTGAGGGCGTGTAGCCCGTGAGACTTCCGAGCGTTGTCACGTTTGATAAATTCGCAAAATTATAAACATACATCCCATTATTGCCTGAATGTGCATAGCCAATGTGACCGCGCACCATCATATCATGGATATAGCCCCCTGGCAGGTTCATCCGCGCGATTTCGGGTGGATTAGCGGGATCAGCAGCGAGGTCAAAAACGATGACTCCCCCACCCTGCGTATTGGTACCGACAGCATACAAACGAGCGTTGTCTTCGTCGATGTAAATGTTGTGAGCACGAGTGAAGGAAGAGGTATATTGCCCGACCATCGTCACGGAATTGGGAAGGTCACCGAGGTCAAAAACAGCAAGTCCTTCACTACAAGAATCACAGACTCCGTAGGCGTATTTGGAGTAGGTTTTCATGTCCCGCCAGATGGTCGTATTCCCTCCTGCAATGGAGGTGACTTCTACTGGATTCGATGGGTTTGTGATGTCAATAAAATGATAAAACGCGGCTCCTCCCATGATGGCATACTCGTTGCCCGCACAATCGGCGTAGCCCCAGATATCGTTGTACATTAGAGAGCCAGCAGTTGGAAAATTGCCTGGATTCCAGTTGCCCAATAAACTCATATTTTGAGATACTTGCGCATTCATGAAAATAGATAGGCAGAGTAAAATTACGGTTTGAATAAATTTTACAGTCATATTTGCTGGTTTATGATACAATTCATTATCTAATTTTTGTCGGGTCAAGTGATTTTTCTAAGAGAAGGTTTAGAGTTGAGAGGAATACAACTTTTGAACCGTAAAAATAGAGAGATTGTTTGGTAAATGTACTTTTTTTTCTGTGTGAAAATTGTAAAACGGATTGCGAGTCTTGGTAAAAAAACGTTCTTACTCTTCTAAAAGCTTCATCGCCATATAGCCGCCGATAAAATCTACTAAAAAATGTAGAACTACCAGTAACCAAATCGATTGAGTTGCCAAAAAGATATAACCAAAAAGGATGGCCAATACCATAATTTTAGCGACAGCTTTCCAGCCTTGGTATAAATGTGACAACGCGAAAATAACACCAGGCAACGTGACAGCAATGAACTGCCCCAACGGCGAAGTGCCTGTAAAAGACAAGAAATACTGAATAAAATAACCTCTAAAAATCACTTCTTCGCAAAATCCGGCCGTCAACGAAAGGATGGCGAAATGTTGCAATTCCAACTTGTTGATTGGAAGAAAAGGGATGTCTTTTTGCAAGTGTTTTTTTGTGGCTGCTCGGGCAGCTTCGTTCCGGATTTCATACCAAGATTCACCGACATACATTAGAATGAACGTCAGGGTCAAAATTGCCCATAAACTACCATTAAATTGCGGAAATTGAAAGCCAATTTCGTATAATGGTCTACCGGAGAAGAACCAAACAAAGGAAATAATTAAAGTGATGACCCACATCGTCAAACCATTGCTAAAGTACATATCGACTTTAGATTGGGTGTCGAATTTCATTTCTTCCATCTCTGATTTTCCTTGCATGACGGCAAAAACAGGTAAAACAATCCCCATAATGACCATCACTACATGGTCGGCAAAATTTGGTAAAATTAGGTTCATGGCGGCAAAGGACGGCAAATTTATTGAGAACGTATAATATAAGTGCATGACACTATTTAAGTGCCTCGTAGTAATGTAAGTGTCTGGGGTTGTGTAAAAAGGTCGAAAAACGAATAGGTAGCAGATACCCGATATTTACTAAAAACTGTTTTTCAACAACTTGTATATTAAATTATTTATAAAACAAAGGTATCCGCTACCTTTTTACACAACCCCAGGCACTTAAATAAATTAGCGATGTATCAAATGTAATGCTGTACTTTAGCCGTTATCTGACCGTGAGCACCCCTAATTATTTTTTTTCAGATGGAGCAAGTTTAGATTTTTATTAAAAAATCTAAACTTGCTCCATCTATAACTAAAAAAAGCGTGGTGCGGACGGACTGATGATAGCTAAAGAATTATAGCATTACATTTGGTACACCGCCAATAAATTTACTCATCAGATAGTACAAAACCGCTTCCATGTATATTTTGTATTTTAATTTTTTCATCGCCCGAAAGATATTTTCTTAAGCGAGAAATAAAAACATCCATACTTTTTCGATTGAAATAATCGCTCTTTCCCCAAAGAGTTTCCAACACATAGTCTCGTGAAACCAATTCTCCCTTTTTAGCCACTAACAAGCGTAAAACCTCTGATTCTCGCTCGGTCAATTGGCGCATATCATCACCAAGGTGAAGCCGAAAATTTTGGGCATCAAACTGATATTGTCCGATTTGATAGGCTTCCTTTTTTTCGGGTAACGCAGTCGCTTTTGAGCGTTTTAAAACAGCCGTGAGTCGAGCAACCAATTCTTCTTCATTAACAGGCTTTTTGATGTAGTCGTCTGCCCCGATTTTGAAGCCTTTGAGGACATCTTCAGTCATTGACTTAGCGGTCAAAAACACCAATGGAACCTGTTTATTTCGACCACGAATCAACTCCGCAAGCGTAAATCCGTCAATAGCTGGCATCATTACATCTAATAGGCAGAGATCGTATTCCTCTGCGTTAAATTGTCGTAAACCATCAGCACCATTGGTGGCCCAAGTGATGCGGAAATCGCGCATTTCGAGGTATTCTTTGAGGAGAAATCCGAGTGTTTGGTCATCTTCAACGAGGAGAATTGATGTTTTCATAAAAGCTTATTTTAGATGCTTGTTAGAGTGTAAGTGCCACGTAGTAATTAATTGTCCTTGAGTTTTCTCAAAGGAATTTCTACAATAAAAATAGCTCCTTTATCCACTTCACTTTCTACCGAAATATTGCCCCCATGCGCTTCTACTATTTTTTGTACATAGTTGAGTCCCAAGCCAAATCCCTTCACTTCGTGCAAGTTTTTACTAGGAACGCGATAGAATTTATCGAATATTTTCCTTTGAAATTCTGGAGAAATCCCTGTACCTTTATCACGTATAATCAACTGAGCAGCATTATTCACTTCTTCGATAGTCACTTTAATATCAACTTCATTCGGGCTGTACTTCAAAGCATTTTCCAAGAGATTTTGCACCACATTTTTAAAATGGGTGGCATCTAAATTTGCCATTAAAGGTGTTTTCGGAAAATCAGTTATTAGAGTGCCGTTCTTATTGTCTACTTTTATTTTAAAACCATCAACCACTTCTTGAGCTAGTTGAATTAAGTCAGCGGATTGCATTTCCAATTGATAATTTGGACTCTCTAACGTCGCCAATTCGAGCACTTTATCAATATGAGTTTTGAGTTTTTCATTTTCTCGACCAATCATTTTTAAAAACTGATGCGCCTTTTCAATATTCCCTTTTTCTAAATGCTCTTTGAGGATTGTACTGGCTAAACCTATCGAAAAAACGGGCGTTTTCAACTCATGAGTCAGGTTGTTAATGAATTCATTTTTAACATCATTAAGTTGCTCCTCTTTACGCAACATACGAACCAAAAACCAGAGACAAATGAGCAATGCTGTTAAAAAAAGTAACGATGGAATAACAAGATAATTTAGCTCTCCCAGAAGATATTTAAAGAGGTTGGAGACATCTAAATGTAGTACTCTCTCACCATGTGCCTGTGCGATGACCTGATCATTTAGCGCAATATTATAATAGTCAAATAAAAAACTTTTTTCAATAAATCCATCGCTTACCATCAGTGTTTCTGAACCATAACGATTGGTAACTGCAAAAGTAAAATCGGCGGTAATCCCCTTATTTTCAAGCTGTTGCGTAATTAACCGATTAAGCTTAGTTTTTACAGATGTGGATTCTTTGACAAAAACAGAATCCTGCTGTTTCTTCCCGACAGTTAATAAATTGCCGAGAGAATCTGCAAAAACTGATTGGTTTTCAATCGCTAAATTCACCTCATGCAGAACAATGCGCACTCGCTCGTCAAAACGTTGTTTTTCTAATTTTACGCCAATTACCAATAGCCGAAACTGAATGACCATTAGACCAAGCAGCGATAATAAAAGGATATTGATGGCAATTTTTCTTTTCAACAGATTGTACGTTTGAGGGTTGGTAAGTTGCAACACCTTAATGACGTAAATTTAGCAGATTTCGTTGGTGTGTTAACTTTTTGTTGGTATTTTTTTTAACAAAAATAAAGTTTTTGTTTTAAAAATAACTTACTTTGCATTTGTTTAAGCTAAAATGTTCGGAATTATTGATATTGAAGCTACAATCCACTAGATTTTCATGAAAAAAAAAGAAGTTAAGTCTTACCGTCTTTTGGGCATTGACCCTGGCACTAATCAACTCGGTTATGCAGTGATTGAGGTGACTGGTAAAAAATTGAAACCTCTGGATATTGGGATTGTTTCTATGACGCATTTGGTGGAACAACAGTTTAAATTAAAAAAAATATTTGAGCGAATTACAACGATTATAGAGGTTTATCAGCCCAAAGAAATGGCAATTGAAGCGGTCTTTTTTGGTAAAAACGTGCAGTCTATGCTCAAACTCGGACGCGCTCAAGGCGTAGCGATGGCGGCGGCAATTACTAGTGGTGTGGAGATTACAGAGTATTCCCCAAAAGAGGTTAAAAAATCAATTACTGGCAATGGAAACGCATCAAAAGAACAAGTAGCGGCGATGTTAAAAAACACGTTAAAAGTCAACCTGGATGGGCATTATTTGGATGCAACCGATGCATTGGGCGTGGCGGTTTGCCATTTTTACAAAAGTAATTCTGCGCTGGGAGGTGGAAAACGGTACTCGGATTGGGGAGCGTTTTTGAAGGAAAATCCGGAGCGAGGGAA
>CAYUNA010000117.1:0-1143 GCA_964445895.1 uncultured Saprospiraceae bacterium
AAACAAATTTAAACAAAAAAAATGATTATAAAAACAAATGCAACATTTTTATTTTTTTTGATGTAAAAGCCGTGGTACGTTCGGGCAGAAAGTAGCTATGGAACAGCATTATATTTGACGTATCGCTGCTTTGAAAAGGGAAAACTCATTGTATTATCAAGAGGTTCGTCACGCTGTGACTATGATTTGCTCTTATTGTGGTATCTTAATCTGATACGTTTTCTTCTTAGTATTCGTCAATTTTCCGGAAATCAACCACGGGTTATATACCTTCAACATTCGATAAGTTGTTCCGTATTTTTTCGCAAAATCCCCCAAGTTTGGAATAGATTCATTCGTTTCAACGACCGCATAGTTTGTCAGCGGTTGATAATAATCATCTTCGTCTAATTGAAATCCATAGGTTTGAGGATGTTTCAAAATTTCTTTAATTGCGACCAACCGAAAAATATAGCGAGAGGTTTCTTGATTCAAATTTAAGTCGTAATAAGTATTGCCACGTTGTTCCTCTTTTTGGCGTTTCAACTTCGTTGGTCCAACATTATACGCCGTCGCTGCCAGCGTCCAAGACCCAAATCTTTTATACAATCCTAAAAAATGCTTCGCAGCGGCATGTGTCGCTTTTTCTACATTAAAACGCTCATCTACTTCACTATTCACTTCCAAATCAAACGACTGTCCTACCGATTTCATAAACTGCCAAAAACCCTTCGCACCCGCAGGCGAAGTCACATTACGTAAGCTACTTTCCGCCACTGAGATGTATTTAAAATCGTCAGGAATACCGTATTCTTCAAAGACTTTTTCAAATAAAGGAAAATATCTTCTCGATGCTTTAATGTTCAACATGGTACTGGATTGCCAGTAAGAGTTAACTAACAATTCTCTATCTAATCGTTCGCGTACATCAAAATTATCCATCGGTAAGGCTTCTCCCGCAAAGTCAAAAGGTCTATCCAAATTTGGTGCTTTAACGATTTGAGCCAATCTGTCTCCTTGCGTTTTGACAATGTTTTCAGCAGGAGGAATCGAATCGTTGATATTTGAAGCGAAAATGGCGACGGTTAAAAAAGCTGCTAAAATGAAGGTGTATATTTGGATGTTTTTTGACATGAGATTTTTGCTTAAAAAATACAGAATCGG
>CAYUNA010000117.1:1243-7462 GCA_964445895.1 uncultured Saprospiraceae bacterium
CGCTTAAAAATCGGCACTGTTGAACAAGGCTCGCCATACATAATGCTCTGTGCATACGGCTGCAATTTCCGTGTCAACTCCATATACGCCGACGGTGGAACGGGCTTTTCACTACAACCTTTTATCACAATTCTCTTTTGCTCGTACTCTGCGCCATCAATTTTTTCTAAGGCTTTTTGAAACGCTAATTTGTAAAATTCTGTCGCTTCTCCCTGAAAAACATTTGCGGCATGAGGTTCAGCGTACGCCGCCACCAGCATATACGCCCATACTGGAATAATGGCATCTGTTGAGCAAAAAACCAATAAGTTTTTACCGTCATACTGCGCCCAATCATGTTCCTTCAGTGCTGCTCGAAAATCTTTTTCCTTCAAAATTAACTCCATATAAAGGTAGTCTTTGAGGTCAAAATTAACGACCTCACCCGTTGGAAAGTAGTCTTCCAAATTAATCGTAATCAAGCCACTTGCGGCGACTCGGTTCACTAAAGGTTTATCTATTGTATTCATAATTAAAATTTATTATTCGGAAGATTCGCTCGGCTCTACTTCTGTGGTAGGTGCTGGGCTTTCTACCGTTTCTTCAATCGGTGCTTGCTCCCCAATTTGGCTATCTGGCTCTTTGAAATCTTTCGGTTGTGGCAAATCTTTCAAATCTTTCAATCCGAAATAATCCATAAATTTTTCACTGGTGCCGTAAAGCAATGGACGCCCTGGTCCGTCACTGCGTCCTACAATAGCAACAAGTTCCTTTTCCAAAAGTTTCTGCACAGAATAATCACAACTGACACCACGAATTTTTTCCATCTCGCTTTTCGTCACAGGTTGTTTGTAGGCGATGATTGACATAGTTTCTAAGGCTGCCTTGGATAGCCGTTTTTTAGTCGTTTGTTTCAGATAAGTGGCGATACTCGCGTGAAAAGCTGGTTTTGTCAAAAACTGATAGCCTTCGCTGATGTTGACAATTTCAATTGAAAAATCGGGCTGCTGATAGCGTTCCATCAATTGTGCCAAAGCGTCTTGAATGGCTTTCTTTTTGAATTTCGTTTCAAAAGTTCCCTCTAAGCATTTTTTGATTTCTTCCAACGTAATAGCAGAGTCAGTTGCAAAAATCAATGCTTCAATATGTTGTGCAAGTTGTTCCAAAATAAAATTTATTTTTCCTAAAAAGTAAATCGGCTGCAAAATACGAATTAAAGATTTACCAGCACTCCTGCTCTACTTTCTTTTGAAATAATAAACTTCTCGTTAGTTTTTGATAAGTATTTTGATTGTGTTGAGTGTTATCTTCTGGTGGCGTTTTTTGAAAATAAAAATCAGCATAAGCCGGCAGTCCTTTTAAAGAAAATGCAACGTCCAATTGACATTTGGCTTGTTGTTCTGGAATATTTGGATTTGCTAATAAAAATTTTTCCAATGCCCTACTTTTGTAAACAATCAATTGTTTTTCCGTCGGTGATTCAAAGTGTATTTTATTAATTTTAGGATTATCTATCGCGTACTCTAACATAAATTCATCACCGGATTCCAGTGGCATCCCATTTGACAACAAGATTTTATTTTTTTGAGCGATGTCTGATTCAGCGTTGAAATTTTTATTTTTAGCAATAAAAAAATAGGAGATGATTGGTTGGTCGTTTTCATATTTCACGTTGACTGTTGCAACTGTTTTGGAAGGGTTTTGCAATAATTGAACGGTGGATTTTTGATTTTTTAAAGTGGTACTAAAATAAAAAGCTGCTAAAATGATTCCCAATAAAACCAACCCAAAAAAAGCAAACGATTGTTTCAAATGCTTTTTCTCTTCTTTTTTACGTTGTTGATTTCGCGGTGTATTGGCGTCTTGATTGATTTCAAAAGTATAGACCATTTTCAAATCTTTGCGTTCTAATTTTACCTCACAAAGTTCATCATTGATAAAGAAAGTATAAGTCTTAGAATCTCGAATACTAAAGTCAACGACCACGATTTTTTTATCGACATAAATCATCACATGTCCACTTTTGGAAGAGTGATACAGCCCAACTATCGCAGAGTATCCGTTATCGCCAACATAAGTCCAGGTGTAATGATTCAAAATAAAGTTGTTGAATAATTTCTTTTGTTAAGTGCCACGTTTTATAGCTCATCTTTAATTATGTCCGAGTACTTATTTCTTAACTGTAGCGTAGTTTCATTTTATGAATAACTCGAAGTGCAAGAGAAAGTTACGACTTTGAGTCAATTGATTTTAAAAATTGTGTTGTCAAAGCCCCATTTGTCAGATAGAAACCTTAAAAAAAGGTGAATTTGCCAAAAAAATGCAGTGATTCTACCATTTTTAACCGATATTTACCACTACATCGCAGCTATCTTATACCTTTTTTCGTTCTTAAAAATGAGAGGTGATTTTCGATATAAATCGAATTTGTCATTTCTTGCCTATTTTAAATTATATGAACCAACAATCAATAAATATCACTTTATCCACTGGCTACGAAGAGGCAGACCTTATTGGGGCTTGCATTCGGAAAGAAAAGTGGGCACAAAAAATTGTTTACGAACAATTTTATGGTAAGATGATGGGGGTTTGTTTGCGCTATTCCAATAATCGGGAAGACGCACTTGACATCCTGCATGAGGGGTTTATTAAAGTGTTTAGAAATTTAGGGAAATACGAATTAGGCACGTCGTTGTCTGCCTGGGTTCGTCGTATTATGGTGAATACCGCAATCGATTTTTATCGAAAAAATGTACGACGTCGAACCGAAGATATAGATCACGCTTATGACTTGAGTACTAAAGACCCGTCGGCGTTGAGTCAAATGACTGCCGAGGAAATTTTAGAATCGGTACAAGAATTGTCTCCTGCTTATCGGACGGTGTTCAATTTGTACATCATCGAGGGCTACTCACACAAGGAAATTGCCGACTTGCTTGGCATCACAGAAAGCACCTCGCGCTCCAATTTGGTGAAAGCGAGATTGAAACTTAAAGACGCATTGATTGCACGGAATCAGGATTATGAAAACCGGAAGAAATAGTTTTGACGAACAGATAAAAGCCGCTTTAGAAGGGCTGGAAAATGTGCCACAGCCGGCAGATTGGAACGACTTTGCTGCGCAGTTGGAAGCCGCCGAACAGGCAGATGCTACCCTAAACGACGATGCACTATTGGATAATATCGTTTTGGCTGGTTTGAGTGGTTTGGAAGTAGATTTTGATCCGTCAAGCTGGGATGCGTTGGAGGAAAAAATGACCGCAGAAGATGTAGTTGAAGATGCACAAGTTGACGACCTTGCTCGACAATCGCTGCACAATTACGAAGTTCCATACCAAAAATCACATTGGGAAATTATGGCAGAACGGCTGGAAGAGGAATTTTCTCTTCGCCGAAAAGTTTATAAATATAAGGTGTTGGAATTGGCATTGATGCTGCTTTTTATTTTTACGATGATTAATGTCTTGCCGTTTAGTGCTGACAAATTTGGAGAGTTGAAAGCATTTGATTTTGAAATTTTCAAAAATAACAATGCCGATAAAACGCCGCTTTTTGATGCTAAAAACATCGAAAACGCCAAGCAAAATAAAAACTTAAATGCACTCGAAAACGAGAATGAGCAAAATACCAATAAAGCTATTTCAACCGCAGCAAACGAAAATGTAGCAACGGCGCAAGTTGAAAATACTGCATCAATCGCTTCCGCAAATGTATCGCCGAATACTTGGCAAAACACAGTTTCGACGCTTACAAGAATGCCACAGACTGTTCCTGCGCAATTGCCGATTATAAAAAAAGAAATCATTCCAGATAATTCCAACACCATATATATAGGCCAGAAAAAAGGTAAATCAACAGCAGCTGTTTTAACAGAAAAAGAAGATGCAACACGCGAAATGCAAGCGGCTTTAGAAATGCTGGATTTACCAAAAGCGGAATTATTAGATTTCAATCACGTTTTGCCATCTATGATTTTAGTGGAAGACAAGGAAAAAACGTCGGTTTGGTTTAGTATGGTTGGTAACTTTGAAGCGAACTATATTTTTTCTCCTGATAATGAAGAATTGGGGTCGTCGCGAGACACTACGCTTGGCTTCGGATATGGTGGCGGTATTTTAGGTGGTTTTAAACGAGGAAAATGGGGTTTTGAAACGGGCGGCATTTACAATCATAAAAGTTATCCACCGAATTTTATCAACCAATTTAATCCAAACAATGATAAGAATGTTCTGGAAAGTGAATTTTTCCAAGATATTCAGTTAGATATTTTACAAATTCCTATCAACGTTCAATATTTCGTACTTGATCGTCCAAAATGGCGAATTTATGCCTCTACTGGTTTATCTGTCAACTTATTACTGACGCCAGTTTATCAAATTAGCGAGACGCGCGCTGCCTTGGTTGCGACTATGGCTTCAGCACCTCCGGGTGGTGGCGAACCAGACAAATCGTTAAAAAATAAAACGGAATTCCCAACAGGTATTTTGGCAGGTGGCAGCTTACGCGAAAATAGCTATCTGACCGCTCAATTTGGTTTAGGCATCGAACGGTCTGTCGGTAGTCGTTGGAGTGTTTTTGCACAACCGAATTACCAGCATTATTTGTCTAAAAACGGGTTGAAGCCATTTAAGGATAAATTTTATACGATGTCGTTGTCGTTGGGTACTAGAGTTACGATTAAGTAATGTCGCACAGGACAGGTTCGGATTTGGAAAATACAAAAGTTTCTAAAAGTTTTCATTTGTTGAGAATACAAAAGTTTCTAAAACTTTTGTATTTTTTATCAATGAATCTTCTGTATTCTTCGTAAATAAAACCTTACCGAATCCACATCTTTATCCCCGTTTTCGGTTTCAATGTTATCAATGCATCCGTCTCTATCGGATGACTTTCATCCAACACAAAATCAAATCTCCGAATCAAGAGAGTCAGCAATAACTGCATTTCCATCATTGCAAAATGATTACCGATACACATGCGCGGTCCGGCACCAAAGGGCATATATGCCAATTTTGGACGCTGCTTAATCGCTTCGGGCGAAAATCTTTCCGGGTCAAATTTATCAGGATTAGGATAATATTTGGGGTCGCGCTGCACAGCGTAGACGCTCATCAAAATAATTGCTTTTTTGGGGATGTCGTAACCAATAATTTCATCCGCTTCTAATGGTTCCCGACCAATAGCATACGCAGGCGGATAGAGTCGCATTCCTTCTTCAATCACTTGTTTGACATATTGCAGTTGCCGTAAATCCGCAAAAGTTGGCGTTCTATCGCCGATAACTTTTTCGATTTCTGCTCGCATTTTTGCCACAATTTCAGGTTCTTTTGCCAGTGCCATCAACGTCCAATTTAGAGCGTTGGCAGACGTCTCATGTCCAGCCGAATACATGGTGATGGCTTCATCGCGGAGTTGCTGATTGTTCATGCCTAAGCCCGTTTTTTCATCACGAGTCTGCACGAGCATTGTCAACAAATCATTCGGTGGGTTGGGGCTATGAAGGCGTTCATCAATCAAGTCATAAATCGTACTGTTGAAATCTTCCATGGCAGCTTTGAAGCGTTTTTCGCGCCCATTGAGGTAGCCGAATGGGATGGTCCACGGGCTGACGGTTCGGCGAATGATATGTTCTTGGGCGAAATGCATCGTCTCTGCCATTTCCTCTTTATCCTGTTCTCGAAAGGTGCTAAACAAGGCTTTTAAAACAATATCGGACGTGACTTGCATCATCTCTGGTGCGATGTCGAAGGATTCTTTTTGTCCTCGTTTTTGCTCCAATGCTTCACAAAAATCTTCGGCAACGCCCTTCATTTTATCAAATAACTCGTTGAGCTGCGTTTTATAAAAAGCAGGCTGTGCCATTCGCCGCTGCTTGCGCCAAAAATCACCTTCACTCGTTACCAAGCCATTGCCCAGTGCTAATTTTAACTGTTTATACGCTGGACTTTTTTGATAGTTTTTTTGATTGACTTGCAATACGTAGCGAATGGCGTCGAGGTTGGTCGTCACATACACTTTCCTAAAGAAAAAAGGCACTTTGAAAAAATCCCCGAGAATTTTAGTCTGTTCGACAACGAAGGATAAGGGATTTCTAATGAGTTCGAAGCCTTGTCCAGTGATTCCTTTTTCTTTGTAGGTAGGTGGTTGCATTTTTTTGAATTTTAGAAATGGAATGTAAAAATAGAAGATTTTGTTTTGGGATTTTAGAATTGCTTTTTGATGCAGTCCCAGTTTGGTAAG
>CAYUNA010000117.1:7562-10075 GCA_964445895.1 uncultured Saprospiraceae bacterium
AAGACGTCCACTAAATTAATTTACGTCGCCGCATTACCAGCAATAAAATACAAATCATCGCTACTGCTACTGCCAATCCCATCTGCATCCAAAGGTCTCGCCGTGCTTGCAAAGTACTCTGCACATAATAAGCATTCGCGCTATTGGGCGTACCAAATCCTCTAAGAGTTTCCCAGTTTTCGGAGTCGCCATTATCAAACCAAGGTAGCAGTAAATTCAGGGTGAATACAGAATCCATAGGTTCTATTGCATAGGCTGTACTATCCACGCCTGCACCGCGTGGTGCGAATAATTTCAAAGTTTCGTGTCGTTTATTTAGCCCGAAACCGAGGTTGCCGACGAGGTTGTATGCCTTTGGAAATGCTTTTCTAAAGGCTACCGAATCTTCACATAAAATCAAGTAATCCTGAGCATCTAAGTTGACATTTGGAAAGTAAAATTCATTCTTGGTATCGGTAAACATCCAGCCGTTTAGGTTCACTTTTTCATCAGTATAATTATAAATTTCGACCCAATCACCTGTCTCACGGTTGTTGCAGCTTATTTCATTAATGATTACTTTATCGGTTAGTGGGTGTTCATATTTTTCAAAAACGGCTTGAAAAGTCTGCTTGTTTTCACTTAATTGTAATGTCAACTCCTTCGCTTCTGTGTGCATTTCAATACCTTTCCAATGTGAAAAACGATAACCCAAGTGTGGCACAGCTTCTACTTTTACTGGAATGTTTTCAAAGTATTGCCCTGTAAAATCATTGTCGATACGCAAATTTTCATTTAAAATAATATGCCCACCGTGCGAAGCTTCCAGGTTCAGGTTGTTCAACGCTCCTGGCTGAAATCGGTCATTCAGATGCGTCCAAACGTACTCTGGGCGATGCGTTGCAAATTGCTGTAAAATTTTTACCTGACTTTCCCAGGTCTTTGTTCGCAAGCGCCACCGTCGATGATGCCGTTTGATTTCGGGTTGTAATGCTACATAAAATTCCTCGATTTTCTGTAAAACCACATTACTATTAAATGAAGTATTTAAGCGGTCAGCAAAACGATTGAGAAACCGATGTTGGAATTCTTCATTTTCTAATAGCTTTCGTAAAATCAGCGTACTCCAGGGTGGGTTTGGCCAAGCAGGTCCATCTGGATTGGTATGAAATGCTAAACTATTATTTTTAAATGCGTTTTTTTGATGCAAACCAAAGCCCCAATCAGTGTCATACAAAATCCATCGCCACTTGCCGTCAGGTGTTTGTGGTCGCCAATATTTGATATTGCCACCTGCGTCTTGATTATCAAAATAAATCTGAGCGATTTGGTAATCAATAAAGTTATCAATTTCCATTTGTGAAGCGACCCAGGCATAATTTGCTGCATTCGATAAATCATTCTTTTCTAAAAACCGAATCAACCTATTGTAATGTTTTTTACTCCCTCGTTTTCTGACGCCTCGATGTTCCAACAAATCAATACTGTCTTTGTGTACCTCTTGTTTGCCTGCAATAAAATATCGATTGACTTTTTCCCGAATGTTATAAATGCCCCAATATTCACCATTGATATAGGTGTGGGCTGGTTGATAATCTTGTTTTTCGAGCCCCCAATCTTCCACTAAACTCGTCATCAAAGCATCTCTAAAATGTGTTTTACCAAAATCGCTTCCCGAATTTCGCAACACCAAATACTTGAATTTTTTCAAATGCCCTTTCCCATAAAATTTATGCTTAATCCGTTTCTTGCCATATCGTTTTCGAGCAACAATCGCCAAAGATTTTTGAGGAAACAACCTACTCATACCTCCAAAGACCCGCATTCCTGAAAGGCTACGATAAACGCAATTACCATTAGGTTCAAAAATTTCAACATTCAGAGATGTCTCGCGTCTACTCCAAAAGTTAGCACCTGGTTTGCGCCACAAACTATCTACGGCATTATTACCTTTCATAAACAAACCATAATCTAAATCAAAAAGTGCACTTGGTTCAATGGATAATGAAATAACTGGAATGGTAGATTCTGGTTCGTTTCTAAAGTAAGTATGGCTAAAGGCATTTGTTTTTTTTCCATCAATAAAAGCAATGGCACGAATAACTGCAGTGGAGTCTAAAAATATAGGTTTTCGGTAACGTTGAGCATTAGAAGGGCGAGGCTTGGTGCCATCCGTCGTGTAATAAATCTTTGCACCAGGTAAGAACAATTCAACGGCAATATCTTTATCGTAAAATCCTCCCTGTGGAATAAATTCAATCTCCACAGGCTTTTCCTTTTGCGGCGTTTGCGCGAAAGAAGTACTGGAAATGCCCAGCAAAGAAAACCATATAATGAAGAAGTATTTCACGTTAAATTTCTGGGTTTTCGAATGATTTTAGGGATGTTTTAAAATAAGAATTACTATTCAGTATAACGAGTATTGTTATTCAAAGTAACTTTTTTATAATAAAAGTCTAACAATCAAATAGAAACGCGCCAAAGTTACAATTATATTTAAAAACTAAAAATGTTTTTTTTAATGACCCTAAGTA
>CAYUNA010000118.1:0-10059 GCA_964445895.1 uncultured Saprospiraceae bacterium
ATGCTCTAAGAGAAAACTAATGGCAACAATTTTTGCCAGCTTACACAATTGAATTTTATTTGGAAACGATAAAATCTTGTTTTGACGTACACTTAGAATACAAAAAAATTAAAGTTTTTGTATTGTTTCTGTAGTGCGTTTATAACAGGATAAACAAAAATTAAACATGCCTGATTTTTGCCACTTGCATTGCCACACGCAATACTCCTTACTCGACGGCGCATCCGACATCGGCGTGATGATGGATAAAGCCAAAGCCGACGGTCAACGTGCCGTGGCCCTGACCGACCACGGAAATATGTTTGGCGCGTTCAAATTTGTTGCAGAAGCCAACAAGCGAGACATTTTACCCATCATTGGTTGTGAATTTTATATGGTGGAAGACCGTCATAAAAAGTCATTTAAAAAAGCACAAGGCGAAAAAGATAAACGATATCATCAGCTGATGTTGGCAAAGAATCGGACGGGATATGAGAACTTATCAAAAATGTGTTCGCTTGGGTTTATCGAGGGGAAGTATTCCAAATTTCCGCGGATAGATAAGGAAGTTGTAATGAAGTACCACGAGGGTGTGATTGCGACGAGTTGCTGTATTGGTGCAATTGTGCCGCAACTGATTATGCGCGGTGATTTAGAAGCGGCGGAGAAGGAATTGAAGTGGTGGATTGACTTGTTTGGCGAAGATTATTATATCGAACTACAACGACATCGCGGACTGGAAGATATTGATGGCTTGGGGATTAGCCAGGAAGATATTAATCAGATTTTGTTGGGATTTGCGAAGAAGTATAATGTAAAGGTGATTTGTACGAATGATTCGCATTATGTAGAAGAGGAAGATTGGTATCCGCATGATATTTTGTTGTGTGTGAATACGGGCAGTTTGTTGGAAGAATCGAAGCGATTTAAATTTCCGAGTACGGATTTTTATTTTAAAACGCAGGCTCAGATGGGGCAAATTTTCGCGGATGTACCTGAAAGTTTGGACAATACGATGGAAATCATGTCCAAAATTGAACCGATACAACTTGCGCGGGATGTATTATTACCTGCCTTCCCAAAACCTGCGGAATTTAAAACGGAGGATGATTTTTTACGACATTTGACGTATGAAGGTGCCAAAAAACGCTACGGTACAATCACTCGCGAGATTGAAGAACGACTGGATTTTGAGTTAGATGTTATTCGAAAATCAGGATATCCGGGATACTTTTTGATTGTTCAGGATTTTACCACAGTAGCGCGAGAAATGAATGTGGCGGTTGGTCCGGGTCGGGGTTCGGCAGCAGGTTCGGCAGTAGCGTATTGCGTCGGAATTACCAATGTTGACCCGATTAAATATGACCTGCTTTTTGAGCGATTTTTGAATCCAGAACGGGTATCAATGCCCGATATTGATATTGATTTTGATGATGTGGGACGAGAGAAAGTGATTGATTATGTAATTGATAAATATGGTCAAAATCAGGTTGCACAAATCATCACTTACGGTACGATGGCGGCAAAAAGTTCCATCAAAGACGTAGGTCGGGTGATGGATGTTCCGCTTGACCAAGTAAATGCAGTAACGAAGACGTTCCCTGTCAACCTCGGGTCTACGTTGGCAAAAGTCCTTGCGCCAGGTGATATTCATCCAAAATTAAAAGCAAAGCTAACTTCGGAAGATAAAGAGCTGGCCTATAAATTCCGTGACCTTGCTGAACAAAACGACCAAATTGGTCAAATGATTCAGACCGCCAAACGGCTGGAAGGTTCGGTTAGAAATACGGGGATTCATGCTTGTGGGGTCGTCATTACACCTGATGACATTACCAAATTTGTTCCCGTCACCACGGCGAAGGATTCGGATATGTTGGTCAGCCAATTTGACAACTCGGTGGCAGAAGATGCGGGATTGCTGAAAATGGATTTCCTGGGTTTAAAAACCCTAACCATTATCAAGGATGCCTGTGTGATGATTAAAGAAAATCATGGAGTGGAGATTGACCCTGATGAGATTCCTTTGGAAGATGAAAAGACGTACGAGTTGTTTCAACGCGGAGAAACGGTTGGAGTATTCCAGTATGAGAGTTCGGGGATGCAGAAGTACATGAAGGAACTAAAACCGACAGAATTTTCGGATTTGATTGCGATGAATGCCTTGTATCGCCCTGGCCCGTTGGAGTATATTCCAAACTTCGTTAATCGGCGGCATGGACGGGAAAAAGTAGTCTATGATTTGCCGGAGATGGAGGAATATTTGAAAGAAACTTATGGGATTACGGTTTATCAAGAGCAAGTGATGTTGCTTTCGCAAAAATTAGCGAACTTTTCAAAGGGGCAAGCCGATACATTGCGAAAAGCAATGGGTAAGAAAAAGAAGGCGTTGGTTGATAAAATGTGGCCCGTTTTCTTAGAAGGTTGTAATGCAAATGGACACCCTGAGGAAACGGTAAAAAAAGTTTGGAAAGACTGGGAAGCCTTTGCTTCTTATGCTTTTAACAAGTCGCACTCTACCTGCTATGCCTTTGTTGCTTTTCAAACAGCCTACTTGAAAGCGCATTACCCCGCCGAATTTATGGCATCGGTACTGACGCACAACAAGAGCGATATATCTAAAGTAACGTTCTTCTTACGCGAATGTAAACGGATGGGGCTGGACGTACTCGGACCAGATGTCAACGAATCGCAAGCCAATTTTGCGGTTAATAAAGCGGGACAAGTACGATTTGGAATGACGGCGTTGAAGGGTGTTGGTGCTGGACCAGTTGAGGAGATTTTGGCAGAGCGAAAAAATGGAAAATTCACTGGTTTATGGGATATGATGCGCCGTTTGAACTTGTCATCTGTTAATAAAAAAGCGATGGAAAGTTTGGCGTATGGTGGAGGTTTAGATAGTTTTGAAGGAATGCACCGACGACAGTTTTTCTATCCTTCCGAAAAATATGGTTCGCTGATTGAGCATGCATTGAAATATGGAAATGCTTATCAATTGCAATTGGCGCAAGCGTCGAATTCTTTGTTTGGGGCGAGTGAAGATGCCATGATTCCAGAGCCATCCATTCCAGAATGTGAGCCGTGGCCATTGATTGAAAAATTGACAAATGAGAAGGAAGTAACAGGAATTTATATCAGCGGACACCCGTTGGATGATTACAAGGTTGAGTTAGGTGCACACACGAATTGTCCGCTCGAAAAAGTAGAAGACCGCCGCGATGGGCAAATGTTAAAGTTGGCGGGAATCGTCGTCGAAGCACAGCACCGAATCAGTAAAAAAGGAACGGGATGGGGACGTTTTACCGTACAAGATTATAATGGTGCCCTGGAGTTTGCCTTGTTTAGTGATGATTATCAAAACTTCAAAAATTTCCTCGAAGTTGGGCAAGTTTTGCACATGGAAGGAAAGATGGAAAAACGTTGGGGAGGTGAAGAATATCAATTTCGGTTGAAAGCGGTTTCGCTATTAGAAACGGTAGGTGAGGAAAAAACATCGAGTATTACCATCAAGTTGCCATTGGAAGCGATTACACCTTATTTTATGGATACATTTGATAAAATGTGTCAGGAACATAAAGGAAAACATACAGTGAAAATTGTCTTTTTAGATAAAATGAATCGAACGAGTTTGTCTTTTATTTCAACAAAAAGAAAGGTGAATGCGGTGAATGGATTTTGTACGATGTTGGATAGGATGGGCATTGATTTTAATGTGGTTTAAAATCAATTTTGTCCAAGTACTTGCGCTCAAATGCTGAATTATATGCTTGATAAGTTACCAGAAATTATACCGCAAAAACTCGCCATCAAACTCAAACCTGCCGCCCAAAAAGCCGTGCGACACGGACACCCCTGGGTATTCGAGTCTGGCATCGTTAAGCAAAATAAAGAAGGAAACGCAGGAGATTTAGCCATTATTTTTGACCAACGCCGCAATAAATTTTTAGCCATTGGACTATTCGACCCGCATTCACCGATTCGAATAAAAATTTTACAAAAAGGAGAATCTGCAAGTATTGATACCACATGGTTTCAAGAAAAAATAGAGACTGCATTTGCCAAGCGAAGACCTCTTTTAAAAACAGATACCAATAGCTATCGCTTCATTTATGGGGAAAATGATGGACTGCCAGGTTTCATCGCTGACGTGTATGATCATGTGTTGGTTGTCAAATTATACTCTGCTATATGGTTACCATTTTTAAAAGAGCTACTGCCTATTTTATTAGATATTTCTAATTGTAAAACACTGGTTTTGCGGCTTGCCCGTTCTTTACAAAAAATGCCTGAAGCCTTGCATGGTTTGCACGATGGAATGGTACTGAATGGAGATTTGGACAATGAAGAAATCATCTTCCGAGAACATGGTTTGCGCTTCACCGCCAACGTCATTCATGGTCATAAAACAGGCTATTTTCTTGACCACCGCCACAATCGAAAAAGGGTAGGAGAGTTATCAAAAGGTAAAGTGGTTCTGGATATTTTCGCGTATGCAGGCGGCTTCTCTGTTCATGCTTTGGCAGGTGGGGCAACCGAAGTAACGAGCCTCGACATTAGTGCAAAAGCCCTGGCAATGTCCGAAAAAAACGTTGCACTCAACGACCTCAAGGCCAATCATCGAACGATGGCAATTGATGCTTTTAAAGGTCTGGAACAGTTGCATCAAGAAGGTAAAACATTTGATTTAATTATTGTTGACCCGCCGTCATTTGCAAAGCGCGAAAGTGAACGCGAGAAAGCATTAGATAGCTATGCCCGATTGGCCAAAATGGCATTAAAGATTGTTGCGAAAGGTGGTATCTTATTGTTGGCGTCTTGTTCGAGTCGAGTGACGGCAGAAGCGTTTTTTGCAGTCAATGAACGCATTTTGCAGCAATCTGGACGTGATTTTCAAGAAATGGAGCGACATTTTCATGATATTGACCATCCGATTGGTTTTAAGGAGGGGGCGTATTTGAAGGCGGTTTATTACCGTTTGGATTGATTCTTGTACTTTCTATTGTCTACACAAACGATTACTTTTGCTAGATGAGAATCAACACCTTAATTATCTTATTACTAACCATTTTGGGCAATCTCCAAGCTCAAATTATCGAACGCCAGGTCTTGGCTACAGGCGGCGATTATTGGGAGGTGAACAGCATTCAACTCAGCCAGACTATCGGCGAATGGTGATGGCACTTGGCGGGAATTAATGCGGAATTTGTAACAATTAATTAATAATGGATGTTACCCCCGTTCCTTAACTCAATTAAAACAGCTTCTAAGATTTTTTTGATATTTCATAAATAAAAGTACCTTTGCGCTGCTTTTGAAAAAAAGGGTAAACAATACGGTTAAACTAGTCATTTCGTATCGTTTTTTAGTAAGTAGATGACGGTACTTAGGGTCATTTAAAAAATAATTTAATAACTGATTCTTTAAATAACCCTTAAGTTATTTTTACAAAAAAAAAGATACTGTCATGCGCCGTAAATAGTGCGTTACGAACCGTTTTAAAATGAAACCAAAAGTCATTTTTCAAGACCTTCAAAGCATTCCATACCAAGAGGCATGGGATTATCAGCAGCAACGACTGAACGAGGCCGTTGTGATTAAACGCCATAATCGGGGACTGACGCCCGACCAGCCAGAATTTCTTCAGCACAAACACTATCTTTTATTTTGCCATCATCCGCCTGTCTATACGTTAGGAAAAAGCGGTTCGATAGACCATTTGTTGCTGACTGAGGAACAAATGCAGGAAAAAGGCATTGAATTTTACAAAATTAATAGAGGGGGAGACATTACTTTTCATGGGCCTGGACAGATTGTGGGGTATCCGATTTTTGACTTAGATGAGTTTTTTACTGACGTGCATAAATATGTGCGCTACCTTGAAGAAGCGGTGATTCGGACGATGGCAGAATATGGTCTGGAAGGCTATCGGGAGGAAGGATTCACCGGCGTTTGGTTGCCTCAAACGGCAGTGCTGCCTAAGCGAAAAATATGTGCGATTGGCGTCCATCTGAGTCGTTGGGTGACGATGCATGGTTTTGCATTTAATGTCAATACCGACTTACAATATTTTAGAAATATTATTCCCTGCGGTATTCAAGCTGCAGATAAAGATGTAACATCATTGGCTGTTGAATTAGGACATACTATTGATATTCAGGAAGTTATGGGAAAACTTAAGCAACATTTCGCAGATTTGTTCGATTTTGAGTTTGTTTAAAAAAACATAGAGGTTATTTATTGCCTCTTAAAAACTTCGTTTCAATGAAAAAAGATATTCCTCAACATAAAGTAGAAGATATGGCGATTGCCATTGTCCCAAGAGAAAAGAATGGTGTGGTAGATTTTGAACTTTGGGATTCTTATATTATCAACTTCAAAGAAGGGCAAATTAAGAATGTATTGATTAATTCGCATGGCTACGGAGAAGTAGATGGAAAACAGATGAAGACGACGACGTTACGCCACTTTTTTGAAGAAATTGGTCCCTTACAGATTCATAAGATTGAACCAATTCAAACGAAATTGTTCGGACTGACTAACGAATATTGGGTGAGTTTCCAATTTGATAACTATATGTATGATAAAAGATATGTATTCGTTAAAGGCAGTATTGATATTGAAAATTTTACGACCATTCCGTTTTTAGATAAAAAAGGAGTGATGATACGGTAAAAAACCATTAACCGTTAACCACGAAAACTATGCGTGCAAAAAAAGTAGTAGAGTCGAAAACGACCATGACGGAAATGATAATGCCGAATGACACCAATCCACTCGATAATTTGATGGGTGGAAATTTGATGCGATGGATGGATATTGTAGCAGGGATTTGCGCAGGACGACATTGTGAAGCGCATGTTGTGACGGCTTCGGTCGACCATATTTCGTTTACCAAAGCGATTCAGTTGGGCGATGTAATTACCCTGGAAGCGCAAGTGACACGGGCATTTAATACGTCTGTTGAGGTATATGTAGAGGTTTTTGCGACGGATATTAAAAACGGGAATCCGCGCCGTAGCAATCATGCTTATTTTACAATGGTGGCGATTGATGACGACAAACGAAAGCCAATGAAAGTCCCTGAAGTGATTCCGTTGACACAAGAAGAACAAAAATTATTTGATTCTGCTGCCCGTCGAAGAGAGATTCGTATGATTTTGAGTGGACGTATGACGCCAGAGGAAGCGACAGATTTGAAAGCGTTATTTTCTAGTATTAAATAGGTTTCGGTAAGTAGAAAATTTAAACATGCTCTCAAACAAACCTATCTAAATGATAACCTACCGCTGCTTGCAACGCCTCTAAAGCCAACGTTTTTGCTTCTGCCGCAGAGAATCCTGCATCCATAAAATGGTCCTCCAACAACACGTAAGATTGGTAGTAAATAATTTTCAATGCGATTTGGATATCTATCAGCATTGGGTCTTGAATCGCCCAACCTTCGATACCGAGCCATAGCTTTTTATTCCAATCATTTAGCGCTTTTGTGTCAGCAGTGGAAGGTGATTTGGGTGCAAGATACAATCGACTCATCGTACTCTGTGCCATCGCTAAAGTATCTTTATTCATCAACTTTCGGACACTTAAGTCCTGAGCCATTGCTTGCAAAATTCGAATTTCTTCCCATTCATTAAAACCACCACAATTTGCCATTAAAAAATCATTGCTGCCCTTTGCATCAAAGGCTCGTAACGCAGCCCCAGGGTGTCGTTGAAACATCCAACAAGGTACTTTTACATCCTCATTCGACACTTCATGGATGTATCGCAAGTGCAGTAATAATTGGTCTAAATCATTGTAAGCATAAGTTGCATTATAGTCAAAACGCGGAATATTGGTCACTTTTTTTCCAGCAAATGCCGTTTTGATAGCACCGTTCATCAAATCATTTACTCGTTGGTCAATGCCTTCATACACCATTAAAAAATAGGCTTGATAGGCTTTTGCCAACGGAGAATCACTAACATCCAAACCTGCCATTGCTGACTGTGAATTTGCCCAAAGATTGTTGATGTCTTCTTGCAATTTATTACCACTGTCAACGCTTACATTGTTCATGTATTCCGATAAAATGCGGTACTTTTGAATCTGTCGATTGCTGTTTTTAGCGGTCTCATATGCTAATTTCGTTCCTTTGCCGTAAAAACCATCGAGACTACTTTTGTAATATTTTTCTTCTTTTAAAATGGTTTGCAATACATAGGCAGAGTTGCGTTTGACATCTCCTCGAATGGTTGGCATGCTCAATTTAGCTGCGGGTAAAGGCACGCTTTTGGGCACGATGACTTTTGTTTGATTGGTCGCTGTTGTAGCGGGTTTTGTAGGTTGTTTTACGACAATTGGAGTAGTTACTTTGGTCGTTGTTTCTTCAAACGCATTTGGAATTTCTTCCTTTTTAGTGGTTGTCGTATTTGATGAACTCGTTGATTTCGCGGTTGTTGTTGCGCCCCCTTTGGCGGTTACGTCACCTGTATTTCGTGTGGTTGTGGACTGACTGAAATCCAATGGAATCAACGGTCGTTTTTCACCACCCAATTCAAAATTACCAACTGGATGCAACAATACATTATTGACTTCTTTTGGAAAGGCAGTAGGAAAACCATTGGTACGCAAAGTCGCTAATTTAGCACGCGCCGTTTCCATATCCGGATATTGACCAGTCATAATTTTAACTTGTCCATTGTCCAATGTAAAAAATAGTTGACCTGCCGATAAATAAGGTTGCCAGGAAAATGGCTTATTAGCCTGTTCTGTACCCAATTGAATCATGGGTACGAGCATTCCGCCTCCGACATTAACTGCCATGACTTGTGCATTATCACCTGTTGTATTGCGAATAGCCAAAGCAACTTCTTCTGCTCTTTGTTGGTTAGAATAGCCGCCCATACGAATTGCTTTCACGTTGCCTGATGACTCAGAATAGATAAAACCCAGCGGACGGATTTTCTCAAAATCAAGCGGTTTTGGGTTGGCAAAGCTGCCAATATGAACCGTAAAATGAGAAGCTACTTGTGCATTAGTGGAAAAAAACAGAAAAGAAAAAAGGACGAAAATACCATTTTTCAATAATTGCATATCTGCTCGTTTTTATAATAAGGTGTATGAGTATATTGGTCTATTTCCAATACATCATTAAAGAAGCGTAAATTATTTTTTACGCCTTACCTATTTGAATGAAATAAAAATCGGGTTTCTATAAACGGTGTGTGTTCATAAAAATCCGTTTTTGTAATCCGAAGCGGCTGACACCTTTAAAGCATGTCTTGTTTTCAGGAAGTAGAAAAACTAGACCTGCTCTTAACATCGGATTACAATAACGAGCCATTTTAACTTTTTGCTATACACTTGTGTCCTTTTTTTTGAAAAAGGAGAAAAACTTATAATTTATTTACAAAAATAGCTCTTTTTATTAAAAATCGCTAATCCTAAAAACATTTTTAAAATCACAATTTAAATAATGCGTCTTCAATTTCACTATTTATCAATTGATTTTTAAATGCTATTTTAGTAAAATCTTCGCCATTTTCAAACAGAATTACCTGCTCCAATTGATGATTTTTTTTATTGAAATAGACTTCAATTTTTGTTAAATATTCGCTCATCTGGTCAGTCTGTGGGGTTAATTGAATCAAATACAATGCCTCGTTTTCTAATAAAATGGGGGTGAAATCTTTAGTCGTTCCCCACACATCGCCTTGCAAGCTGTTGGTAATCGTAGCGTTAATTTCCTGAAAAGTTTTGTTGCCTTTCAAATCCATTTCATTCTTATTGCCTTCATCATTTATCAACAAATCACTTCCATTTAAAATGACGATGTAGCTAAATGGCTGCAAATATTCCCACCGAATCTTTTGATTCTTTTTGAAAAAAAACTGGCCAGAGGATACAATGGGTTCCTCCATAAAACTCAATTGCTTTTCTTGCTCAAAATCACTTACAATGCTCTCAGTAGCAAGCGTTGTTGCTTCCATTTTTTGCCGAAAATTTGTCTCATTCGTTACTGCTTTAAATCCCTGTTTTTGTGCCAAAGCGGGGATAGAAAATAGTCCCAAAATCAAAGTGAATATTGCCAAATATTGCCTG
>CAYUNA010000119.1:0-9914 GCA_964445895.1 uncultured Saprospiraceae bacterium
TCTCTTCCACCACGACTGTCTCGGTCGTAGCCACCACGTCCACCGCTGTTGCTACCACGATTGTCACGATCATAGCCGCCACGTCCACCGCCACGGTTGTCACGTCGGTCATTGTTGCGTCCACCACGATTGTTGTCTCGGTAATTACTGCGACTGTCGCGACTGTCTCGGTCTCGGTCATTGCTTCGACCTTTTGAGCGACCAGAAGATTGAGACAAGCTATCTAAGCGTGCGTCCTCTTCCAGTTTCAACTTACCTTTTGACAAAGATTCTAATTCTTCGATAATCAAATCATCGCTAACATAGTGGTCTTTGTTCCAGGTTCGGTATGCTAATTTCATGTACGAACCAATCACTTGTACAAAGCCTTTTTTGACTTCGCCTTCTTCCATTTCAATAGCTTTGTCAATCAATGTTTGCACATGATGACCATAGTGTCGAAATTTTCGGGCAACAAATGGATAAGGTACTTTGTCCGGCTTTTTTCGTGTACTTTCAGGGGTTGGAATTGCACCATTTGGCGGAATTACACCAGGTAAATCAAAATCAGCGATTCGGAAAACGTGTTTCCACATTTTGTCCCGATAATCGTCTAAGTTTTTATTTTGTGGGTGCATTTGCATCATCAAATGCACAACCTTTTCAACAAAAAATTGTCGTTCGTCTAAGTCCGTAATTTCTTTCGCGTGTCGAATCAGCGTCTGTACATTTCTCCCATATTCTGGTATCACCAGTTTGTCCATTTGGGAGTTGTAAACTAAATTTTCCATATTATTCTTTTAAAAGAGGTCAGCAGTCAGATCGCTTTGTTGTCAATGGTCAGAATATGTACTTTTTAAAAGCAATTCTGAATCCTGACAATCAAATGGTCTGACTGCTGAACTCTGACTTCTTTATTCAAATAAGTGCTACTCTACCGTCACTGACTTCGCTAAGTTTCGTGGCATATCTACATCGCAACCTCTTAAAACGGCAATATGATAAGATAACAACTGCATTGGAATAACAGACAATAATGGCGTTAATGGTTCCATGGTATCTGGAATTTCGATAGTAAAATCAGCCATTTCGTTGATAATTTTATCGCCTTCTGTGACTACGGCAACCAAAACACCACCTCTTGCTTTCACTTCCTGAATGTTGGAAGCTACTTTTTCATAAGCACTCTTATTGGTGGCAATGACAATGACTGGCATTTTTTCATCAATCAAGGCTATCGGTCCGTGCTTCATTTCAGCAGCAGGGTAGCCTTCAGCGTGGATGTACGAAATTTCTTTCAATTTTAATGCGCCTTCAAGCGCAACAGGGAAGTTATATCCTCGGCCAAGGTAAAGTGCATTCTCGGAATCCTTGAATTCGCCCGCAATGTACTTGATTTTCTCGGCATTTTCGAGTACTTGCTTTACTTTTTCAGGAATCAATGCCATTTCTGTCAATAACTCCTGCAAATACAAGTCCGAAATTGTACCACGTTCCTTCGCAATTGTCAAGGCCATTAAAGTCAAAACAGTTACTTGTCCTGTAAATGCTTTGGTAGATGCTACCCCAATCTCTGGTCCAGCATGAATATACGAACCTGCGTCGGTCACTCGCGCAATAGATGAACCAACGGAATTGACGATACCATAAGTCAATGCTCCTTTTCTATTGGCTAATTCTAAAGCTGCTAAAGTATCTGCCGTTTCTCCTGATTGAGAAATTGCGATTACGACGTCTTTTTCAGTAATAATTGGATTTCGATAACGGAATTCTGAAGCATATTCTACCTCAACTGGAATCCTTGCTAAATCTTCAATCAAATATTCTGCTATCAAGCCCGAGTGCCACGACGTGCCACAAGCCACGATAATGATTCGGTCTGCATTTTTAATTTGGTCAAGGTGATTTTCCATACCACCAAGCGTTACCCAACCTTCTTCTGCATTCAAGCGTCCACGCATACTATCCTGAATCGTAGTTGGTTGTTCGTGAATTTCTTTGAGCATGAAATAATCGTAGCCGCCTTTTTCCAGCCGCTCAATTTCCATTTTCAATTCCTGCACATATGGTGTTTGCAATACGTTTTCAATACTTCTAATTTCAAACGTACCATCGCGCCGCACCACTGCAATTTGTTCATCATCCAAATAAACCACCTGTTTGGTGTGTTCAACAATCGGTGTAGCATCAGAGGCAAATAGGAAACCTTCTTCCGCAATTCCAATGACCAAAGGACTTGCTTTTCGAGCTGCTACTAATACATCTGGATTCTCTCTATCCATCACTACAATTGCATAAGCACCTTCAACACTATTCAGGGCTATTCGTACAGCCTCTTCGAGTGGTAAATCGTCTGCCATTTGAATTTCTTCAATCAAATGTGTCAATACTTCAGTATCTGTTTCTGACTTGAAGGTATGCCCTTTTTTTATTAAGGCTTTTTTCAAAACGGCGTAATTTTCAATGATGCCGTTGTGCACTAAAGATATTCGTCCATTTTGAGAAATATGCGGGTGTGCATTGGTGTCGTCTGGTTTTCCGTGAGTTGCCCAACGGGTGTGACCAATGCCAATTGTACCATGCGTATTTTTGTCGTTGGTAAAGTTTAGTAATTCACTAACTTTTCCTTTCTTTTTATAGACATGCATTGAGCCATTTAATAAAGCAACTCCTGCACTGTCGTAACCTCGATATTCGAGTCTTTGTAATCCTTTAATGAGAATAGGGAAAGCTTCTTCCGTTCCAAGATAAGCGATAATTCCACACATAAACTTTGGGTGTGTTTAGTAAGACTATTTGAGTTAGCAAAAGTCTTTCGTTATTAATGAGAGTAATTTGAACAAAATTGGGTATGGTTGAATACCAATATATTTAACTCATTGATACGAAAAGTATTGTTTACGAGGCAAGGTTTAAAACAAAAAACAAATAGTCTAAGGTTAACAAATCAATTAGGATGTCTGAATATACATGTATGATTAGGGCATTTTGTTCATATTCCCTATTTTTTAGATGTATATTTTTAATAAAAGTCACACAATAATACAATAAAAAAAATAAAATTGTGTATTTTCTATTTGTTTTCGACACAGATGTAATTCTTTTTTGAATGAATTTTATCTGTGTTATTATGTAAGTACAGTGTGTAAAAAGTTTTTTATGTTTTGCTTGGCGGCCAAAGCAGCCTTGCTTTTGGGTTTTTAGGGTCAAGATTGATGGAGTTTTCCGTTGAGAAACTCGATCAATCTCGCCCCTAACCTATCCTCGGAAAGTGGCTTTTTACACAGTGTATTAAGCTATAGTTTACGAAATGTTTCTTCATTTAATATACTGATGTTGCGCACTTTACACATTTCGTGGCGCAAATATTAGCTAAAGTAAATTACCTTTTGCACCGCATTTCATTTAGAATATAGTAGGTGCGTAACATCATTTATATATTTGTATAGGTTAAAACCAATTTCATTCTACCTGTCGTTCGTCCTGGCCCTTTAATGACTGTTCTCGAAGCTCGATTCCCTCTATTTAGACTTGGAATATTTCCACCATTATTTAATGGCGTAATTCTCAAAATATTTGTTGCATCGCCATCAACCATTCGCTGAAAATGTCCTGAAATATTCATACGATAAACTCGGTCTTCATCAGGGCTACCGCCAAAAATATTGAAACCATCTGTCGGACCATATCGACCAACAAGAATAACCAAATCCTCAATTAACTCATTTTCTCCGTCTTCGGTTACTTCATTAATCAGCATTTGCTGTGTCAGTGGATAAAGGTCGAAGTCATCGCCTGATAAAGAATCTGCTTCAAAAACTAACTCGGCTTTGTTGACAACAATGTCTTGCAAATCTCCTAAATTCGGAAACTCTAATTGAATATCTACACCTTCCATTGATTGAACAAACAGTAGACTGTCACCGCCAGATTTACCTTGCTGAACAAAATCGTCAACTATTGAGCCCGTGGGGTCATGGTCAAAAGTAGTGACTTTTGTCGTGAAACTTCCTACAGGAAAAGTATAGCTTCTATCAATCGTGTCATGAGAGAAAAACTCCATTTTTGCAAGCCTACTTGTCGAGCGTAATTGAATGCCAAATAACCCACTAGCGCCTCCAACAGCTTTTAATTCTAAACCAGGAAAGAAATTTTGAAAATCGTTACTACTATTAAAGTTAATACTATCCATATTGGTAAAAATCCGCTGAGCTATAACCATTGGCACAGGGATTCTTATTTGAGGAAATATCGTATCTAAGTTGGCAGTGTTTAATTGCTGAACGGCAACACTATCCATACTTGGAACAACGGTCACCGTTTCTAATGCACCCGTCGTTAAAATTTCATCATCTGAAAAATAATTGATACCAGGCTCAAATCGAGTTGCCAGTTCGGATAATTGAATATCAAATGACTGTCCAAATACATCGCCATAAGTATTTAATCCATCGAATGGCAAAACTATCACTGCTGAATCTAAAATTTCTCCTTCAAAGTCAGGCTTAATACCTCCGTTAAGATCAAATTCCATATAGAGCGTTGATTCATAACGCCCAAAAATTGGGTCATCAATTCGCCCTAACAAATAATCCGTCAATTGAAAATTAATTACCGTATCATAAGTCTGCACTGGGTCGGTATAAACCGTACTTGCCAAAATCTCAACATCTTCAGTAAATTCGATATTAAACTGGTCTTCTTCCAGCAATCCTCCTCCAATATTCGTCGGGTCATTGCAAGACATCAACAGTAAAAAACCAAGGCACAACGCTCCAAAAGCGAGTTTTAAATTTTGCATGTTTCTATTTGAAATTATCAATTGGACTATTTCTTTGATAAAAAGTCCCATAAAATTTTTCCTTTTAAACGTAAAAATCCCGAAGCAATGAGCCAATTGAATAATTAAATTCGTCAATCGTTTGACATTCGCTCAATGCTTCGGGCATTTTATTTTTATAATGTAGCATTCGGTTATCAATTTAATAACCAATTAACTATATTCAGGAACGCGGAACTAATAACCTCAGATTCTTGAAGGTATCTTAGTTTATTAATTTCGTGTTTCTTATATTATCCTTCTACTTCCTCTTCTTCTTCCAACAAAGAATGATAAAATTCTTTGTATGCAGACAAGTAAGTTTCTTCATCTTGATGTTGCAAAACTGGCAAATCAAATCCAGCCAATAATTGCTCTACTGGGTCACTCAAACTTTCGCTACCAACAATGACAGCATCTGAATGCGCCAATGCGCCTTTATGTAAATTTACTTTGTCGCCATCTTTAAAGTCCAACAAATCTTCGCGTTCCAAGCTATTGATTGACGCCTTATCATAAAAGTCGTCAGTAAAGTTTTCATCCAACGCATTGTCATATAAGGAATAGACAATTTTTGAATTTTGAAACAACGGCTCCGTACGGTATGCCTTGCGAATATAAGAAGGAATCAAACTCGTCATCCAACCGTGACAGTGCACGATGTCTGGCGGCCAACCAAATTTCTTAACCGTTTCAATTACACCTTTACAGAAAAAAGTCATTCTGTCAGCGTTATCATCGAAGGGCTTACCTTCGGCATCTTCAAACACAGATTTGCGCTTGAAAAAATCTTCATTATCCAAAAAGTACACCTGCATCCGTGCGCCTGGCAAAGAAGCTACTTTGATAATGAGCGGAAAATCGTCGTCATCCACAATAATGTTCATCCCAGATAACCGAACTACTTCATGTAAGCGGTGACGTCGTTCGTTGATAGTGCCAAATCGAGGCATCAACACACGGATTTCCATCCCTTTTTGCTGTACGTATTCTGGTAGTTTTCGAGCAATCGCCGAGATTTCGGAGAGTGCAGTATAGGGTTGCATTTCTTGTGTTACAATCAGAACCTTCTTCTTTCCATTCATAGAACTTGCGGTATTAATTATAAGATATAGTATGTTTCCAGAGCGATTAGGCTGTTTTATTACCAACAGCCAAACTGCTACGCTGTCAAACAATCAGATTACTATGGTGACAAAATTCAGTGTTTTTCGTCTGATTTTTGACAACAAAGTGGTTCAATTACTGACCTCTTCTATTTTTCGGTGTGCAAAGATACTAAAAAAAAATGGGGAATTTTACAAAAAACAGCAAGGTATTTTCGCTGAAAAGTGCAAAAAAACGCCATTTTTGTTAATTTTAGCCCCTTATATTCGAATGCTTTATATTAGAATAATGTTCTGTTGCAAGCCTGAATTTTCAAATATTATCAAAATTAATTTCGTAAATGTTTTACTTTGATAATATTTTAATTTCACTAAAACCAATCTATTTGATTGATTTTCAGTTAAAACGATATTTAAAGAATGCTACTTTATAAAAATGTCAAAGACCTTCAGACTCATTTGGGGGAGTTGCGAAAAGAAGGAAAAACCATCGGTGTTGTCCCAACAATGGGTGCACTACACGAAGGGCATCTTTCTCTGATAAAACGGGCAATCGACACCAACGATGTGGTAGTTTGCACCATTTTTGTTAATCCTACACAATTTAACGAAGCATCAGATTTGGTCAAATATCCGCGTACTCCAGGTAAAGACGTTGATTTATTGGCTGGGGTTGGTTGTGATATAATTTTCATGCCGCCCGTCGAAGAGGTTTATCCACCTGGCGAAAACCACGAGGTTTCTTTTGATTTTGAGGGCTTAGATTTGCCAATGGAAGGTGCGAATCGTCCTGGACACTTTGCAGGTGTGGCACAGGTAGTACATCGCCTACTCGATATCGTACAGCCTGACCATATATTTATGGGGCAAAAGGATTTTCAGCAATATTCCATCATTCGGCGGATGCTCGCGTTGATGAATTCTAAGACGGAAATTGTAATGTGCGAGATTGTTCGCGAAGCAGATGGCTTAGCAAAAAGTAGCCGAAACGTCCGTTTGACGCCCGAACATCGAGCGATTGCCCCCAAGATTCACGAAATTTTGCAGGAAGCAAAAAGTAAAATTCATTCGCACTTTCCACGTCAAATAGAAGCGGATGCAATGGCAAAATTGAAAGCGATTGATGGCTTCCGACCAGAGTATTTTACGATTGCACATGGGAGAACTTTGCAGCCATTTGAGGTGTTTGAAGATGTTGATTTTGCAGTTGCTTGTACGGCGATTTGGGCTGGAGAGGTGCGATTGATTGATAATATGATTTTGAAGAGGGGGGAATTTGAATGATTAAAATTACGGAATCTGTTTTTTAAACTTACAACATGAATCCATAAAATAAAAAACATTAAAAATATGCGCATAGCCTTAGCCCAACTCAACTTCATCATCGGCGATTTTACCGGCAATCTCGAAAAAATGCTTGCCGCCGTCGCCCAAGCCAAAGACCAAAAAGCAGACATCATTTGCTTCAGTGAATTGACGACTTGTGGCTACCCGCCCCGTGATTTTCTGGAATTTGATGACTTTATCAAAAAGGCAGATAATACCGTCAAAAAATTGGCGAAAGTCGCGAAAGGCATTGCAATTGTCGTGGGTTCGCCGAGTAAGAATCCTGTGATTGAAGGAAAGGATTTGTACAATTCCGCTTACTTTTTGGCAGATGGAAAAATTCAGAATGTGCAGCATAAAACACTACTGCCAACCTATGATGTTTTTGATGAATACCGCTATTTTGAACCAGCGACCGAGCATCAAATTGTGGAATATAAAGGTAAACGCATCGCGTTGACGGTTTGCGAAGACATCTGGAATGTAGGCAACGAAAATCCCATGTACACCGTCTGTCCGATGGATGAAATGATGCCACAAAAACCGGATTTTATTTTAAATTTATCCGCTTCGCCCTTCCATTTTGAATCTGCCGAAACGCGGATTAATGTGGTCAAAGCAAATATCAAAAAATACAAAATTCCGATGTTTTACGTCAACCATGCTGGGGCGCAAACGGAGTTGATTTTTGATGGAGGCTCTTTGGTGGTTTCGCCGAATGGAAAAGTGTTTGATGAGATGCCTTATTTTGAAGAATGTGTCAGAGTTTATGATTTGAAAGATGTCAAAAAAGGCAAGCAAGACCAACCGCAACCGAAAGATAAAATGACGCTTATTCACGACGGACTTGTGACGGGAGTGAAAAATTATTTCCAAAAATTGGGCTTCAAAAAAGCAATTTTGGGCTTATCTGGTGGTATTGATTCAGCGGTAACTGCGGTGATTGCACAGCGGGCTTTGGGTGCGGAAAATGTACGAGTGATTTTGTTGCCCTCTCAATATTCCTCTGACCATTCGATCAATGATGCTCGAAAGTTGGCGCAAAATCTCGGTATTCAATATGACATCGTGCCAATCGAAGAGATTTATCGAGCTTATGAAAGTCAATTAAGTAGCCATTTCCTTGGTTATCAAGAAAACGTGACAGAAGAGAATATTCAAGCTCGAATTCGCGGAATGCTACTAATGTCTTTTTCCAATAAATTTGGTAACATCGTTTTGAATACTTCTAACAAAAGTGAAGCAGCAGTTGGTTATGGCACATTGTATGGCGATATGTGCGGCGGTTTGGCAGTCATCGGTGATGTGTATAAAACGGAGGTTTTTGAACTCGCTCGTTATATGAATAAAGACGGTGAAGTGATTCCAGAAAACACAATCACTAAACCACCGTCAGCGGAGTTGCGACCAAATCAGAAGGACTCCGATAGCCTGCCAGATTACGATATTTTGGATGAAGTCCTGTTTCAATATATTGAAAATCGAAAAGGACCAAAGGAACTCATCAAGATGGGGTTCGATGAGAAATTAGTGAAAAGAATTTTACGATTAGTAAATATCAATGAATTTAAGCGCTATCAAACTGCACCAGTTTTGCGGGTGTCACGCAAGGCGTTTGGAATGGGACGAAGAATGCCGATTGTGGGAAAATATTTATCGTAAAACCTCTTCCCTTGTCGCGTGTTTAATTATTATGGCTACAAAAAAATCGACTTTGACGGTTCCTTTAGACAAGCCCATTTTGCTATTTGATGGGGTGTGTAATCTTTGCAATACCAGCGTGCAGACAGTAATTGAGTTGGATAAAAATAGTCAATTTAGATTAGCTTCCTTGCAATCGGAAGTAGGACAGATGTTGTTGAAAAAAAATAATTTGCCGACAAAAGATTTAAATACCGTCGTTTTGATTGATAAAGATAACGTTTATCTGCGGTCGGATGTGCCGTTGGAAGTAATGCGGCAATTAGGAGGCGGTTGGCAGTTTTTTTACATTTTCAAAATTGTTCCGCGCGTTATTCGAGATAGCGTTTATAATTTTATTGCGAGCAATCGGTATCGGTGGTTTGGAAAAGAAGAGGCTTGTTGGTTGCCGTCGCCGGAGATTCGACAGCGATTTTTGGATTCATAACGTCTACTGTCTCCAATTTAAAACAGCTTTTTAGGTATTTCATTTAGAAATAACGCCGATTCCTTAAAATACGATTCACTCATTATGGTCAATTTTTTTTGCAAACCCTTTTCTGAATTTTCCCTTGAAGAATTGTACGAAGTCATGGCGTTGCGCCAAGAAGTATTTGTAGTCGAACAGGATTGCCCATATCTGGATGCCGACGGAAAAGATCAGGTTTGCTGGCATTTACTGGGATACGAAAATGACAAGTTGGTTGCTTATACCCGCCTTGTCCCAGTGGGTATTTCTTACGAAAAATATCCATCAATTGGTCGTGTTATTACGGCAGAAAAAGTACGAGGAAGAGGTGTTGGTATTCAGTTAATGAAAGAATCAATTCGGCATTGTGAGGCATTATTTGGAAAAATGTCGATTAAAATTAGTGCGCAATGTTACTTGCTTAAATTTTATAATTCTTTAGGCTTTAAAGGGATCGGAGAAGAGTATTTAGAAGATGGAATTCCACATGTTGCGATGATTCGGAAAGCTATATTCTAAATGAAATTTAATGCGG
>CAYUNA010000120.1:0-6740 GCA_964445895.1 uncultured Saprospiraceae bacterium
GTAGATTTTCCAGTATAACGGCAATCAGGACAGGCGCAATTTGAAAAATTGCGTCACGTTGGCTTCCGAAATAAACACTGGGATTATTCAGAATTTAATTTTTCTTTCAACGAGAAAAATTGCCTTTTGATACAGCTCCGAGTGTAGGCATTAAGGCTTAACTTCCGGCGCAGGAAATCTCAAATACATCGCTTTCAATCTATCATTCTCCTCCGTTTTTTTAATACTTTCAATCAGTTCTACAATCGCAGTGTCGGTGTTTTTCAAAGCGGCAATTTTAGCTTCATCTTTTTCATTTTCCAACTCGGTTGCCAATTTGCCATGAAAAGAATTTATCCCGTTCATTGCCGCAAATCGTCGCCACGGAGAAGTCTGCATATCCACCGCAATTTTTTCTAATTTAGTTGCTGAATTTAGCAAAGTCCGGGCGTCCCCTTCTGCCGCTACTTTCGCGTAATTTTCTAAAAAAGAAATCGCCGAAAAGCCCCCCATTTTATCCCAATTGCTTTCAAAAAATGACAGATATTTCGTATCACCCGAAGCGGCATATATTTCACCAATAGACGTTAAAATCTGAGGATTGTCAGACGTTTCCAAATCTTTTGCTGCACCCAAAGCGGCCGTTTTATCTAAATTCACCAACGCTTCCATCGCCGTCCCGATAACTTCGTAAGATGGATCATTCAAGGCATTTTTGGCAATTGGTGCAAATTTTTCATCATTCGTATTGGCGAGTACCGACAAAGCATTGCGCCGAACCGTGGAATGTTTATCTTTTTCTGCCATTGTTGCAATGATATTTTCCGTGCCTGCATTCACTTCTACAGCACCCAGCGCAACGGCACGAATGACCCAAAAATCATCACTTAACGCGTTTTCAAAAATAGGTTGCAACGCTACATTTTCACTTAATTTCAAACTCTCAATCGCTTCGTATCGGTCTTTAAATAATGGTGCATTTTCGTATTGAAATATCAACTCTTCTTCGGTTTTGTTGTCTTCAATTTCACCCAAAATAATACGGTCAGCATCAAAATTCACCAATTTTGGACGAGCTACGGCATCAAATTCAAACTTTTCAATCCGATCGTTTACTACTACCTCATGCCGTACTTTTTCTCCTGTTGCAGTATAAACATCAATCGCAACAGGCATCTGAAAAATTGCAGGCTGCTTCGTCGGATCTTGCAGTTGTTCGACAGTAACTGTTACTTTTTGCGCCGTTTCATCATAAGCATATTCCACTTTCAATTCGGGATGTCCCGCCTCAAAATACCATTGATTAAAAAACCAATTCAAGTCCTCTCCAGTCACATCTTCATACGCCAAACGCAACTCATGCGCTTCTACATCCGAGTACTGGTTATCGGTCAAATATTTTTTTAAGCCCGCAAAAAACGCATCATCTCCAAGGTAATTTCGCAACTGGTGTAGCACCAAACCACCTTTATTATAACTATGCGAATCAAACATATCTTCCTTATCCAAATGCCCAAAATGAATCAGCGGATGGATGCCTTGACGGGTCGAAGATAAGTATCCTTGCAACTCATTTAATAAGTGAAAATCTGCTTCGTCTTTGCCGTATTTGTGTTCTAACCAAAGGTATTCACTATAATTGGCAAAGCCTTCATTCATCGTCAAATTCGCCCAACTTTCGCAGGTCACTAAGTCACCAAACCAGTGGTGAAACATTTCATGCGCCACGATTTTATCATTCGTCAAATCATCAATTAACTCGCGTTCTGTTCCTTGAATAAACTCCCCAAAAATAACGCCCGTCGTGTTCTCCATCGCTCCCGAAACAAAGTCGCGCACGATGACTTGAGAATACTTTTGCCAAGGATATTCTACCCCCAAAATATCGGAAAAAAACGATAACATTTCCGGAGTATGTGGAAAAATTCGACGCGCATGTTCTTCGTATTCTTTTTCTACAAAATATTCTATCTTTTTGCCTTTCCATTCATCTGTAATCACCGCAAATTCACCGACGGCAATCATAAACAAATACGGCGCATGTGGCTGGGTCATGTTCCAATAATCAGTCCGTGTACCGTCCGAATTTGGCGTACTTTTCACCAAATCACCGTTAGATAAGGTCTTGTATTTATCTTGTACGGTGATGTACATTTCTTGGGTACATCGCTCGTTGGGCTTGTCGATTGTTGGAAACCAGCGAGAGTTGTTTTCAGTCTCTCCTTGTGTCCATATTTGCTGCGGCTTTTCGGTATCTTCGCCTGTCGGATTAATAAAAAACAAGCCTTTATCTGAAGTAATTGCAGCACTCCCACCCGACTCATTCGGGCTTGCCGTGTAATCAATCAACAGGGTATATTCTTCATCCCTTTTATACGCCCGTCCCAAATCAATGACGATATTTTGACCATCGTATTCATATTTCAATTCCTGGTTTGAACCCGCAAATGTGATTTTATGAAATTCGAAATTTTTCGCATCCAACGTCAATATTCGAGTCTCGTAAAAATGCGGTTTTAACTTTAACGTTGCCTTTCCTAAAACCTGTTCTTTTGACCAATCAAATCGCACCTCCAATTTGGTATGCAACAAATCATTGACACGGGTATGACTGGGATTATAACGCGGCAATTCAAACTCTTCCGCCGTCTTCATTTGGTCAGGCTTTGGGGCAGTAATTGTTAGCGTATCAAGGTAGCGGTATTCCGTTTCGGGCACAACAACGAGGTCGTCTTTGGCTTTTTTCGATAGATTACAGCTAAAGGCGAAAACAGCAGTGAGGGCTAAGCAGATAGTTTTTTTGAACATGAAATTTATTTTTGAAATTGGTTATTTCTTGATTTGTTGTAATATTTTGTTAGAAGTCCTGAAAATGATGATGCTTTTCCGTTAAAAAAGGATGCAAAGATATAGCTTTTTTTAGCAAACCTGAGTCATTCCGAATTTTTAGTCCAATCCGTTCGTTGAGCATTTTGAGTCGAAAATGTTCATGGAAGAAAATAATTTATGCGCGGTTCAATACCGTGTAACAAAAGTTTTTTTGGTTTTTAAGGAGGGAGAAAATTGCAAATTTCCGACCTCCAATAAAAATTAATTTTTGTTGGGTCAAGTAAACGTTTACACAAACTTCAAAAACTCAATTCCATTTACATATTTAGAACTTTTATCTAATCGAAACGGTAATCCACCACTGACGGAATCAACGTGATGGTCCAAATCCAATCCGTATTTCAATTCTAAAACATATTGATTAGGCGTCGTCCGTTTTTGTAAAAATAGGTTGTTACTTGATTTAATATTTCGATACGCCAATTGTTCATCCAACGTCAAACGATAGTTGCCATCTGCCGATAAGAAGTAGGTGCGTTGGTATGAATTTAACAGCGTCGGTTGTAGATTTTGTAAAGATTCCAGAATCGGCGCGGGTAACTCAGATTCTTTAAATTTCGTTTTTAAATACCTCAAAGTAAAATCGGTATTCAATTCAAAATCTGCTAATCGCCATGACCACTTATCGCCCACCAAACCATGCTTTATTTTAAATTCCAATGTTGGCTTTTGAATCTTATCAAATAAATCTCCATACCATCGAATGCGTACTTTTTTACGTTCTGATACGCCAATCCGATTGGCTTCAAAAAATGCCAAACCATCCGTATCCAAATAAATATTATTGACTTGACGAGGATGATAAATTTCTCTAAAAAATGATGGGTGAGCTTTTATTGCGTGCAAAATCTCCCGTCGGTTGGCTGCCGTCGCGGTAAATTTTCGTTCGTACCGAAGATTTTGTTTGATATTTACTTTTTGAATCATAATCCTGGAGGTTTCAGGGGTCAGGGGACAGGGGTCAGAAATGCCAAACCTGACACCTGACTCCTCGCCCCTGACTCCTCATCATCGGCTGCTTTTACCAAATTCTGCCCCATACATTCGTTCCTTCACGCCATCAGAAACGGGAACAAATTCGCCATTCAAATTCAGCGATGAGTTGCGTTCAATTAAGTAATCCAACTCGTTATTTTCCAGTCGAATATTGGTCGCTTCAATTTGACAAGCCCCGAATTCCGGCTTCTTTTGAAAAGCGGTAAAGCCTAATTTATTATTTCTTAAGACAGCCTGATTGATGGTTATTTGCGACAAATCTTTACTCGCTATCGCCACTTCACAATCTTGAATCAACACGTCTTCTGCTGTCATTTCGCTGTTTTCACCGGCACTCAAGCCTTTGTCTCCTGCGTTTTGAATAATCACTTTTTTGACCATCAATTTTGAACCAGAAACATCAATCGCATCATTGCCCGAGTTAATGAACGAACTATTCGAAATCGTCCCCGTCACAAAGTCGCCGTCGAAAGCATCAGATTGTGTATTGGAGAATGACACATTGTCCATTTCAAACCAAGAATTGATGATATTCAGCCCGTCTTCCGTGCGGTTATTTTTAAAAACACAGTTGGAAATTTTAACAGGGTTTTCAAAGAAATTTACCGCCCCTGACAATGCCCAGCCTGTCTGTTTTGGAATACCTAAATTGTCAAAAACGCAATGCCGTACAATGGACGTATCCGCTGACCCCATCACAAAGACACCACCGCCGAATCCTGTGTCAGAGACAATCGTCACGGGGTCTTCTGCCGTCCCAATAAATTTGACAGGCGAGTAGGAAATAATTTGTCCGTAAGCTGTCGCCAACTCAATATGGCATCCCGTATTCATCTGTACAGTATAGCCTGCGGGGAGCTTTATGGTTTTTCTAATCTCCCAGAGTCCAGATTTAAAATTGATGATTTTTCGTTCTTCATCCACTTCCAAAAATGGAAAATCTGGTACTTCTTTCGGCGCACGTCGCTCAAAAAAAGAAGTTTTCAACGCTGTATCCTGTTCCCGCCAGGGTAAAATTTCTGCCTTCTTAACGGAGGTCGTCCCGATGACCTGCCAGGTCAAACGCACCTTTTCCATATCTTCATACACGACAAACCCCGATTTCTTTTTTTTCTTATTGACAAACAGTTTTTCAAAGTTCTGATTCAATCGATAACTGACCTGCTTCTTCTCCCCTGGCATTAAGATTTCAGTATCAATTGGTTCACCAAAAACACGACTGTCTTGCTGTCGAATGTCCATCAATTCAACAGGCATCACGCCAAAATTTTCTATCGTAAAAATAGCCTTATCTCCCTCCATCTTTTCTAAATAAACATTGATGCTTTTTTGAGGTAACACCGCACTTTTCATTATGACATAATTATGGCGCAACAGTTTTTCATTCCAATGAAAGTCCTTAAACTCTGCTTGCAACAACGCGATTTGACTTTCCAAACCTGGATAATCTGACAATGTTTTATAAGCCTCATTTTCGATGAGTTCCTGTATTTTTTTATTGTAAATGCGCAGATAATCCAAATCATTTTTAGCCCATTCGAATACATTCAACTTCCATGCTTTTTCGACTCCGTTGGCATCAAATCCAATGGGTTCGAGGCGGGAAGTAATCGGATTGTAATAGAGTCGCCAATTGTGAGGAACGAGGGCGTGATAGGTTCCCAGAAGGTTGCAAATTGTATTGAAATTCACTAATTTCTCAACATCAAAAACCTCTGTTGCTTTGCGTTCGCCCATCATATAAGACTTCAGCAATTCGCGAGCAACAGCAAATTGCTCGCGCAAAACAGGGTCTCTCATGACCGTTTTTGCGGAAAAAGGAATGATTTTAAAATCTTTAAATCCCGTTAATTGCGTAAAATTTAAATCACTGTCATTTAGACCAGCTTTTATGAATTCCAACCGTTCTTCCCAAAAGATACTTTCATCCAATTTAACAATCAATCCCGCTCTTCTTTTTTGGCGTTCAAACAACTGCTTTTCGAATGACTCCTCGATAGCATAGATACCCAGACTTTTTCTTTCAAAAACGCCGTTTTCCGTTTTGTTTAACCAAAATTCAACAAATTTATACTGCAAATGCAAAATATCCTTTCCTTTCAGCAATTCATGAAACAACCATTCTCCTGCATAATTCCGAGTACGCGGATGATGCAACGAGAATTTTTTCATGCCCATAATCGTCTCCTCGCCCTTCATTTTTATGCGAAAAGACCACTTGTCGCCCACCAAATGGTCTGTCCAATCCCCCTTCAACCTCGCTGCTACTTTATAGGCATTTCCATCATACAAAACCTCTGCATTCACCAAATCTTCGTCACTTGCCATCAATAAATTCAAGTCCAATGCTTCCTTTCTTTTTTTAACAATTTTTTGAAACGCTTTTTCATTCAATACCAACTCTATTTGTTCTAAATTGGGGTGTTTCTTTTCTCCGAATATTCCTTTTGAAACTGGATTTTCTTGTTCAAAAAAGTCAAAGACATATTGAAAAACGGCACGTTCATAACGGCTTTTAATAAAAAGATGTAGTCCTCGTTTTTTACCTTGATAGGTTACCCCATTGATTGCTAATTGACAAAAATTGCCCCCATCCATTCCGGCAGACGATAAAATATTGTTCCCAATTTTCAACTCAGCAACTTTATCACGACTTCGTTTTTCTTCAATAATTTCGCCATTATAAAAATAGCCAGCATAAGCGTCTCGAAAGCCAATTTTACTTAATTCTTTCCCGCCCAGTTCAGCCATTTTATTGCGAATCCCTTTTGGAAAGCTATTCGACGCATCGTCCTTAATTGCAATAAAAATTTCTTCTTTTTCAAAATAACTCAACACTTCTTCCAAACTTGATGACTTCGCTAAAAATGTCCGTA
>CAYUNA010000120.1:6840-9912 GCA_964445895.1 uncultured Saprospiraceae bacterium
AATTGATTTCTAAAAAGTTGAAAGTAACTGACGGGAAGGCAGCTTGCAATTCGTCTTTTGCTTTGACTAACGCTTTTAAATCGTTAAAAATTACCGCAAATGAAATTTCGGAAGCGGACGTGTTTTCATCCAGTCGTTTTAATTCAATTTGTTCGCAATGAGGCGTTAATATTCCGACGACTTTTTCAAAATCGGCACCAGATTTAGCGGAATCAAATTGTAAAATCAAGTTTTGTAAAACTTCCTTCTGTTTGCTTCGATTGATGGAAAAAGCAACCAACATCAACGCCACTGTCCCAATCATTGTCGGAATGACCTGCTGCGCGCCGATTCCTAAACCAATTGCAATCGCAATAAAAAAATACGCTAATTCTTCGGGTTCTTTTATCGCCGTCCGAAACCGTACAATCGACAATGCACCAACCAAACCCAAGGATAAGGCAAGGGATGATTTAACAATTGTAATGATTAACATCGTCGTCAAACTCAATAAAACAAAGGTTTTAGCGAGTGATTTCCGGTTAGACAACGCATTTCCGTAGCGGACATACACGAACCCTAATGCCATCGACAGCACAACGGTCAATAGGATTTGCACCAAAAATCCGGGTATAAATATTGCGTTTTCTACGCCTGCCCCGAACATATTTTTTAAAAATTCTAAGTCTTTATTCATTGCGTTTTTTTCTAACAATAATTTAAAAGGACAAAGGTAAAATTTGCTTGGAAAAAGGAGACATTTCTGTTAAAAAATGAAGTTTTTTTTTGACCTTTACCATTTTTAATTGATAATTCTCTTCAAAATGACGAAACGAAACGAAACGAAACGAAGTATTGGTAAAAAAATCGTTTTTTCCTTGATATTCCTCTTCAGTTGCTTATTTCTCATGTTTATCATTGGGGAGTTGGCGACTCGGGCATTGGGGATTCAACCATATAACAAACAAGTTCCACCACCACCCTACAACACGGCACAAAAAGATGATATTTTAGGTTGGAAAATGACTCCTAATTATACTTTTTCAGGGGAAGTTAAGGATACCAAAAACAATCCATATCCTGTAAATATAACCTACGACGAAAACGGATTTAAGACTTTTGGTAACCCAAAATCAGAGAAAAAGAAAGTCTTTTTCATTGGCGATTCTTACACGGCATGCATTGAAGTTTCTAACGACAAGTCTTTTTTCAATTTGATAAAAGATAGCTTAGATGTCGAAGTTTTTGCCTACGGACATGCCGGGTATAGCACTTTGCAAGAGTTTATGATTTTAGACAAATACCTTCGTATTATCAATCCAGATTTAGTAATTTGGCAAACCTGTTCTAATGATTGGATTGACAATTATGCACCATTAGAGATGGAAAGTGGTTACAAAGTTGGCGAGCGGCGACCGTATCTTGATGAAGATGGAATCATCTTTTATGAACGCCCTGTGACTAATTTTAAAAAATTAGCTGGCTATTCCTCTTTCCTACATTTTTTGTATACAAAATGGCAAAATATCAGCTATAACTATTTGGAAAAAGATAAAAAAGTAGCTGAATATTGGATAGCCAATGAACAGCAAAATTATGAGCCGTATGCTCAATCTATTAAATTGGCGAATCTGGTTTTTGAAAAAGTGAAGAAGATTTTACCAAAAGAAACTAAATTAGTGGGTTTTTCAGCAGATACTTTTGAGCCGCAAGCTAAAGATTTCAAAATACTTTTCAATAATCATGGATTTGACTATACGATGCTACCTGCCCAGTTAATTGATAAAGCTAAATATCAAAAAGAAGTCGTTCATTCGAGTGATAAATATCATTGGAATGAGCGAGGACATGAGTTGATTGCTAATGGATTGATAGAATTTATTCAAGAATAATCACAAGAATCAAAAATTTTCCCACAAAATTTTACCTTTGTCCTCATGAATCATTTAGTAGCACCTTCTGTACTCGCAGCCGATTTTAGCTGCCTAAAAAAAGATTTCGACATGGTCAATAGCAGCCGTGCCGATTGGTATCATGTGGATGTGATGGACGGGCGTTTTGTGCCCAACATCTCCTTCGGCATGGACATTATCAAGACGATGAAGTCAATGGCAACCAAGCCATTAGACGTTCATTTGATGATGGTTGAGCCCGAAAAATACATCGAGCGATTCCGGGAAGCAGGCGCGGATGTGATTACGGTACATTACGAGGCGTGTCCGCATTTGCACCGTACCATGCAGCAAATCAAGGCAACGGGCGCAAAGGCTGGCGTGGCCTTGAATCCACATACGCCGGTGAGTTTGTTGGAAGATTTGATTGAGGATATTGATTTGGTTTGTTTGATGTCTGTGAATCCAGGGTTTGGTGGGCAAAAATTTATTTACCAAACGTTGCCAAAAGTTAAAAAATTAAAAGCCTTGATTGAAACGCGCAATGCGAAAACAATGATTGAAATTGACGGAGGCGTGGGTCTACAAAATGCACGAGTTTTGGTAGAAGCAGGCGCGGATGTGTTGGTGGCAGGAAGTGCGGTTTTTAAAGCAGAAAATCCAGTAGAGACGATTGGGAGATTGAAGGATATTTTGAAATAATTCTCTCCAATTTATTTTTTCAATAAACAGAAGTCATCCCGAATTTTTAATTCAATAAAATGCGGTGCAAAATCACCCCATTTCAATCTATTTTTACGGTATGCACCTCGGGGTTCTCAAAGAGGAAACCTCTTGAGCCGCGCGTAATTTATTTTCTTCCGTGAACACTTTCGGCTCAAAATCCTCAACGAACAGATTAGACTAAAATTTGGGATGACTCCTGTTTTTTATTATCAGTTCCAAGACAAATTTATTTTTTCCAGCCAATATTATCGGTATTTCAAAGTTAATGTAAGACCTTGCGGGAAATTGATATTTGAATAGGGCAGTCGCTCCGCGCCTGTGTATCAAAGATTATATTCTACTACCAAGAGATTTGTCGCTCTGCGCCATTAAGTTAAGTAATCTTGATAAACGTTAACTTTTGATTTTAAAGGAGAACAATTAACGTGCAGGCGCGGAGCGACAAATCTCTTGGTAGAATATCAGTCTTCTTTTT
>CAYUNA010000121.1:0-9868 GCA_964445895.1 uncultured Saprospiraceae bacterium
ATTGTTTTTATTGGAGGTCGAAAATTTGCAATTTTCTCCCTCCTGAAAAACCAAATAAACTTTTGTTACACGGTATTAACTTGATGTTCCTAAATTTCCGATGGTTCAAAGATATTAAAGAATTTATAAAATTATAATATCAAGGCAACTTTACTTTTTTCTAAACATCTATACTATTTTTTCGTTTTAGTTGAAAATCACCTCAATACCTTTTGAAAACGTTACTATTTTTCACCAAGGAACGCGAATTAAATAAACTTCAAGAATCGAAGGTTATTTAGTTCGCATTCCTAACACCTAAATTTTTATGCAAACAGTTCTCATCGCAGGCGGTACGGGAATGGTCGGAATGCACCTCAGCAAATTGTTGAAGTCAGAAGGTTACGAAGTTATTCACTTGAGTCGAAAAGAGAATTTACAAGCTAAATTTCCTGCTTATAAATGGGATTTGAAGGCGAAAACAATCGATGAGCGCGCTTTAGAAAAAGCAGATTTTATCATAAATCTTGCAGGTGCAGGTATTGCAGATGCTCGTTGGACGGATGCGCGAAAGAAGTTGATTATTGATAGTCGGGTGAATTCTACATTGCTGCTTCGAGACTACATTCAAAAAGGAATTGCGAATCCTAAAGCCTATATTTCTGCTTCTGCCATTGGTTATTATGGGGATACAAAAGAGAATGAAGTTGATGAGACTGCCGCACCTTCTCCTGGTGAATTTTTATCTGATAGCACCGTTTTATGGGAAAAATCTATTGATAAAGTTGCCGAAACGAATACTCGAACGGTAACGATGCGCATCGGGATTGTTTTTTCAACTAAAGGTGGGGCACTGGAAAAAATGCTGATTTCTTTCAATTTTTTACAAGGCGCCTACTTCGGCGATGGCCAAATGTGGACATCTTGGGTACACATCGAAGATTTGTGTCGGATGTTTCAGTTGGCAATGGAAAACCCCGCAATGCAAGGCGTTTATAATGCTGCGGCACCCAATCCTGCTCGAAACAAAGAAATCATTGAAGGTATCAAAGAGGCAAAAAATAGCTGGGCGGTACTGATTCCTGTACCTGCTGCGGGCTTAAAATTATTAATGGGAGAAATGTCGCAGGCTGTTTTGAGAGGAACAAAAGTTAGTGTCGAAAAGATAAAGAAAGCTGGATTTACATTTAATTTTCCAGAATTAGTCCCTGCGTTGAAAGATATTTTGAAAAGGAAAATATAGGTTGTAACTAAGGCTGTATCGGAGATGTATCAAAAGGTTATTTGGCCGAATGCACCCCGAAATATTCTTTTTTAGACGGAGCAAAACCCATGTTTTTTTTTGAAAAAATATGGGTTTTGCTCCGTCTTTAGCATTTAATTTTCCTCTTAACGAGAAAAATTTACTTCTGAAACACCTCAATCTCATGATTGCGCACCACCAAATCCGTAAACTTCCCTTTAAATCTTGTTGCTTTCACAATATGATTGTCAATCCAGTGATAGTTGCCGCCACGAGGTTTGCCCATCAACATACCATGATATTTGAAGTCGTGCTTTGCTAACCATTCTTCCGTTACCTTGCGGTGGTCTTCTGTACGGGAAGTGAAAAACGTGATGATGTGACCTTCGTCGTACCACTTATTCACAATTTTTTGAGCATCAGGGTAAGGAACAGCTGTTGCCATGCGCTCAGGTTCTTCATTAGGAATGTCATCGCAGATAGTACCGTCGATATCAATCAAGAAGTTTTTGGTATCATCCGATAAAATTGGACTTAATTTCTCTCCTTTTTCATTAAAAATATCCTCTAAATCGAAATTCGTTTCTTTCATTAGAAATGTTTTTGGTAACTGATTGAAATAAGTTACCGAGTTGAATTATGTTTATTTTTATATATAAGAGAAAAAATAGGTTGTTTTTTACTTCTTCTCTAACTGCAAAATTATTCCTTTTCTTTCAAAAAGATAGTTTAAAATTGATTCAGTTTACAATATTCAAGTCAAGTTATCTTTAAGTTTTTTGAAAAATAAAATGACTTAGCAGTCTGAAAAACCAATAAATAATGATACAGTTAGGGAGTTGGTAATAAATAATCTACCCGTTATGGGAAGTAATTTTTTTATTTAAGAAATTTAAAAAATGCGAGCATAACTGGTTATTTGAGCCTTTTTTAAGTTTTTTAAATGGAAAAAGGCTTGTCCCGACCTTGTGGAGGTAACGAGTCAGAATGGGTAGATTATTTTTTACCAATTCCCTTAAGTTACAAAACGGATAAGTGGTGTAGGACAGAATTACCTGTAAATAAGAAGTCGAGATGTATGCAAATGCTCAATAAGCCAAAACAAAAAGTGTATTCTGCGGTTACAGAATACACTTTTAAGTTGTCAAACCAATAGCTTAGATTCCTTGAAAATCAAGGAATAGTAATGACTTAGGCTGTTGCTAAACCAGCAACGAAACGAGTCAATTTACTTTTAAGATTGGCTGCTTTATTTTTGTGCCAAGAGTTACGCTTTGCAAGGCGGTCAACCATGCTAATAACTTTAGGCAAAAATTTTGCTGCTTCCTTCGGGTCTTCCATTTCTCTCAATTTCTGGATAGAAGTCCGAGTCGTTTTTTTATAATAACGGTTGCGAAGTCTTTTTTTCGCGTCCTGTCGAATTCTCTTCTTTGCTGATGCGTGATGCGCCATGCTATTAAAAGTTTTATTGATTTAACATAAAATATCTTTGCTTTTTTCAAAGCGAGCGCAAAGATAACTGTTATTTTGGAAAAAATCTACGGAATACTGTTTTTATTTTAAATACAGTCAAAATATTTTTAAAAATAAAGAAGAACTTTCCTTATTTAAACACTTTTTTGAATAGAAAAAGCTATATTTCGCAATTTTAAGAAACAAAGAAAGGCACTCTCGCGAGGAGAGTGCCTTCAAAACTATAAACAAACAAAAAACATTAAATTTTTGGATTTTTAGTAGCCACGTTTTACAACAATGAAACTTAAAAACGGTTTTTATAAATATGTCAAAAACAGAAAATAATAGCGTAAAAATTCTTTATCTCGTCTTGTTCGCTCTTGCGGCGGTTATTTTGGGGCAGTTATTTCTGCGGTTAGGTCGAGGATTTATGTTTGTTTTACCGTTCCTAATCATTGGTGTTGGTGTATATTTATTGGCTGATTTTTATAAAAGAAAACGGAAAGATAGTATTTGGAAGAAAAGCATCTCTGGAAAAATTGCGGAGCAGATTACTTACTGCGAAACCCAAATTCGTGAAAATGACTACCAAATTAAAACCATCGAATCTAATATTCAAGACCTACGTCAGCGACTACAAATCAATCTTGAGATTCCTGAAAAGACCCGCCGCCAAACGGAAGATTTAATCACCGCTTTTCAGCAGCAAAAAGACCTGCGACGTACCAAGCTTGATTTTTTTCAATCGGCTATCAAAAAGCTGAAAATTATTTTGCACAACCACGAATTGCAAACAGAGTTAGCGAAAAAACAGGAAGCCTTGAAAGAATTGCAAAAAAGTAATTATGAGTCGCTTGCTACTTTGGAAGAACTAAAATCGGACTTGGCGTACCAACAAACTTATGTTGAAACCATTGATGAATTATCGCTTAGAATGTTGGAAACTAATAACTTAGATAATGCGGAGGAGTTGACATTGGAGTTGAAGGAGATAACGAAGGAGTTGCGAGAGTTGTAGCGAGATGTCCGAATGCACCCCGTAATATTTTTTTTAGACGGAGCAAAAACCATATTTTGTCTTAAACAAGATATAGTTTTTGCTTCGTTTTTAGACTAGATAAGTTCTTATTTTCCTGTCTTCTGATACGCTTCCCAACTTGAAGTTTCATAATGCTTCCCTGTCGTAAACGTCAATTCTTTCATCACGGCATCTGCTCCTTTGTAGCCTGGAGAAATCATAATTCGGCGCATATCGTCTGTCAAATAAACGAACGCTGGATACCCTAATTTGCCATCCAATAACGAAGCGGCAAGCGTATGAATTCCATTTCTACCACCTTCAACCCATTCAAAAGTATGGTTATTCCATTCAATCGACTTTTTCATTTCCGCATTAAATTTAATAGCGTGAAAATTTTCGTTCAAATATTTGACAACCTTTGGATTGGTAAACGCTTCTCTGTCCATTTTTTTACAATAGCCACACCAATTGGTGTAAATATCTACCATAAATGGTCGTTTGTCCGTTTTGTTGCGTTCCATTGCGGTATCCCAATCAACCCAATCTACGCCCTTTGATTCGTCTGAATTTGGAGCGTTGGTTGCTGGAGTAAAAGCAGTAATCAAGCCCGCTAAGGCGATTATCGAAAAGAAAAAAGCTATTTTTTTCATCTTTTTTAGATTTTTTATGTTCAACTTGGAAAGTTACTCTCCTAAATTATAGGACGGTAAAAATACCTTGTTTATTGAATATTTATGGCAAAAACATTGCCGTTAATGTTATTTTAACTTGAAAAAGTCGTTGTCCTAACGTACCGTAATTTTCTAAATTGCGCTACACCCTTCATCATCGGCGAATCAACTAAATCACCAAAATATGCGCAAAATAGTCGTTGCTCTCGGCGGTTCAAGTGGGTCTATCTACGCTAAAGTTTTATTTGATAAGCTACAACAATTGCAGGAACAAACGCCTGTTACTGTAGGTGTCGTGATGAGCAAAAACGCTGCATTGAACTGGAAATTAGAGTTGGAAAATGAAAGTTATCACGATTATCCTTTCAATTTTTATGAAAAAAACGACTTTTTTGCTCCGTTTGCATCAGGCTCGGCAAAATATGATACAATGATTGTTTGCCCGTGTTCGATGGGCTTATTGGCGCGGATTGCAACAGGATTTTCTAATGACTTGACTACTCGGGCAGCAGACGTGGTACTGAAGGAACGCCGAAAACTCATCCTCGTGACTCGCGAAACACCGCTGAGTTTGATACATATCAATAATATGAAAACGGTGACAGAGGCCGGTGGAATTATTTGTCCTGCTGTACCTTCCTTTTATAGTCAACCAAAAACGTTTGAGGAATTAGCGGCAACGGTAGTGGATAGGGTGCTGGATTTGGCAGGTTTTGATTTGAAATCTTATCGTTGGGGGGAGACTGAATAATTTAAAAATACATTTTATTGAATAGTTTCCATTATGTCCGAGTACTTACGTTTCAGGTAATATTCCAAATAAATATTCAATCATCTTTTCAAAATCTTCATCCAAAGGCGCTACAATCTCAATAATTTCTTTTTGTACTGGGTGATACAATTTCATTTTGTGCGCATGTAGTAGCAGGCGTTCAGTCCCAATAGTATTTTCAAAATATTTGTTGTGCTTCACATCGCCGTGTCGTCGGTCATTGATAATCGGGTGTCGAAGGTGAGAAAAATGTCGTCGGATTTGATGCCGTCTTCCAGTCTCTAACGTCACTTCTACCAAAGAATACCGCGAGTTTGGATATTTTCCTACCGAAAAGGGCATCTCTGATTGATTCAGTTTTTTATAATGCGTAATGGCTTCTTGCTTAGGTCGGTCAGGTTCTGGAGCAAGCGGATAATCAATTGTTCCTTGCGCGTCTACATAGCCACGAATGATTGCGAGATAAGTTTTTTTGACGAGCTGTTCTTGCATTTGTTTGCCCAAAAGGCTGGCGGCTTCTGAGGTTCTTCCAAAAATCAAAACACCAGATGTTGCTCGGTCTAAACGATGAATAGGGTAGATTTTTTGACCTAACTGGTCGCGTAATAATTGTAACACAAACACCTTATCTTCGCTAATTGCTGACCGATGTACCAAGATGCGGCAGGGCTTGTTGATGGCGACGTAGTGTTCGTCTTGGTAGAGGATTTGGAAGGTCATCAATTAGATATTTGGATATTGTAGATGTTTGAATATTAGGGTAAAAGTATCAAATATCCACAATATCCAATGTGTAATTTTTAAAAGTCTCCGCCATCGCCTCTTCCTTGTCCACCACCCGGTCGTCCTCGTCGTTTCTTTTGATTCAATCGATAATTCAAAGACAGCACAAACGACCGTTCTCGCCATTGAAACTCATTTTCTGATTCAAAATTAAACTCCTCTGTTCTTGTCCGTCTTCTTCGAGAATTAAATAAATCTCTTACACTAAAAGTGATTGTACCGTTGTTCTTCAAAATATCCATATTTGCACCAATATCAACGGAAGTGATGGATTTAGACTTGCCCTGGGTTGTCTCCCGAGGTGCGCGATAATTCACTCGAACCTGGGCATCTACCTTTTTCCAAAGTGTCGTTCGAGAAGTGAAACGACCCGTCATGGAGTAAGTTTCGCCCAGCAATTGGATGGTTTGCCCTTCGAAGTCATAGCTGCCGTTGGTTTCAGAGTAGAAAAAATTTAAATCTCCATTTAATCGCCACCACTTTGTCGCCGAATAAGTATAGGTAAACTCAATTCCCCAATCTTTTTGCGTCGCCAAATTTTGCGGTGCAGTAATTGTTTCTTGCGGATTATCTGGATTGAGGGTCTGGATACGCTGAATCACATCGTCGGTCAGTCGATAATAAATGGCGGAACTTAGCGACCCTTTATCGCCCCGTTTGATGTGTTGTAGTTCATATGAATTGGTAAATTCAGGATCAAGATTAGGGTTTCCACTAAATGTATTCCGGCGATCACTCAAGGTGAAAAATGGATTCAAATCCCAAAATCGAGGACGGCGAATGCGACGACTGTAACTCAATTGCAGCGCATTTTGGTTTTGCAATTCATAACTAATAAAAGCGCTTGGAAACAAATTGGAGTATTGGCGGTCATTGATTTCGTTTGTTGTCACCAATTCTGTTCGTACATCTGAATACTCGGCACGCAGCCCTAATTGATAGGAAAATTTATTGATTTTATTGCCATAACTGGCATACAGTGCGTTGATATTTTCATTGTAAATAAACTGATTGGTAAAGTTGGGGTCAATTATTTCTTCTCCGGCTAATATTTCTTTCACTACATAATCGTTGTCAATCGTCCGAAAGGAACTCTGCATACCGACCTCAAATTTACTGTCTTTACTAAACGGCTGCACGTAATCAACTTTGATATTTAGTCGTTCGTTGCCTTCTGCATTGTTAGAGCGTTGGTCAAAATTTGGAACATTCAATGGTACGCCTTCTCCGTTAAAATAAGTTTCAACAAAAGTCGAACCCTCCGTCTCCGTTTTGTCTTCGTAGCGAATATCGGCGGTGAATTCATGTCCTTTTTTTGAAAAAATACGCCGATATGTTAAGGAGTATTCCAAATCTGCTTCGTCTTCAAACTCATCATCCGTTCGATTGGTAATTAAAAAAACATTATCAAAACTACCGAAGCCGTCCTGATATCGCAAACGAGCATTATTATCTTCGTCACTTCTTTGATAAGAAAACGCAGTTGTCAAAATGCTTTTTGGATTAAAATAATAATCTGCCCCAAATTTAAAATTACCCGTCAAACCGCCACGTTCGTGCGTTCGATTCATTTGCGTATAAAGCGAGCTATCTGGATTTTCATCATAAAAAATCTGCTTTAAACTTCCTGACCCTGGTCCTCGCCGATAGCGCACACCAATGTTGGTAAACCAGTTGAACTTATTTTTACGATAATTTAAATTCACTCCTAACCCAAAATCTTCGGGATAACCGACATTCACATCAAATGACCCGTTCAACCCCTTCGTCTGATTTTTTTTCAGCACTATATTAATAATACCAGCCATGCCCTCTGCCTCATAGCGCGCAGACGGGTTGGTAATCACTTCCACACGGTCAATCATGCTCGCTTGAATCGACCGAAGACCATTTGGATTATCAGCACTCACCAACGAAGACGGTTTGCCATCTACCAAAATCCGTACGCCGCCCGTACCACGCAAACTTACATTGCCTTCAACATCTACGGACAGACTTGGTACATTATCCAAAATATCTTCTGCCGTTCCGCCTGCACTCGCAAGGTCTTTTCCTACATTGAATACTCGTTTGTCGAGACTAATGGTCATTTGACTTTTTTCTGCACGGACTTCCACTTGCGCTAAAGTTTCCGCATCTCCATTCAATTTTATCATTCCCAAATCAATATTTAAATTCCCTTTTTTTAAGACAATATCGCCAACGAATTTGGATTGATAAGCAATGTATTCTGCTTTAGCAAAATAATTACCTGGCTGTGTTTCGATTAGAAAATTGCCAGATAAATCGGTAATGCTGCCCGTAACCACAGAACTGTCTTTTTGTGAAAACAGCGTGATTGTAGAAAATTCTAAAGGCGCATCGGTATCGGCATCAATAATTTTCCCTTTGATAGTCGCTTTGACGGGATTTTTTAAAGAAGATATTTCTGCCGATTGATAACTGTCTTGTGCCAGCATTAAAGGGATTATTGATAAAAAAGAGAAAAAGAATGTCAAGGATTTTTTCATGTGTCTAAAATTTTCGAAACAGCTTTATTTATTTTTTGTTGAATCAAGTAGTAATTTATAGAGAACGTTTTACAACGAGTGAATCAAAACCATGTTTAGATTTTAAGATAATTTTATTAAAAACACTAATTTTGACGCTCACTTCTTTTCAAACGTTAAATATTCCTAAAAGATGTAAACCTTACGAAGAATTTGCGTCAAAGAAGCGTCTGAGTTAATGTAAATTGAACTCAAATTTTTAAACAGAAATAAAATATTAATCATGAAATTGAAATCATTCATTTTAGCAGCATTGTTCTTAGTTGGTTTTGCAACAATGCAGGCGCAGGAAAGACGTGGTATGAACGCCAACGACCGAGTTGAACGTGCAACCGCACAAATGACTAAACAATTGTCATTGTCAGATGCGCAGGTAGCAAAAGTAAAAGCAGTCAATGTAAAGTATGCTGAAAAAGTGAAGGCTTTGCGCGAAAATACGCAAGACCGCACTCAACTACGTCCAGAAATGCAAAAGCTTCGAAAAGCACAGGAAGCGGAGATTGGGCAGTATTTAACTAAAGAGCAAGCTGACAAGTGGGCTACAATTAAAGCAGAGCGAGAAGGCCGACGAGAAGAATCTCGTGTAAACCGAGACAAACGTAGAGATGCAGCAAAAGCTAAGGGAAAAACTTCTCCACGCCAAAATTCGGCAGGGGCAGCTAAACGTGGAAAAGGAGATTATACGCAAAAAGTACAAAAGCGAACAGAGAGAATGAAGGAAACTTTAAACCTCTCGGATGAGCAAGCGAAGCAAATTGAAGCTATCTACATGGAGTATGGTGCTAAAAAACAAGCAGCTTACCAAGCAGGTACAGAAGAAGCAAGAGCAAGTGTAAAAGAAATGCGAAAGGAAGAAAATAAAGCGGTCGATGCTGTCTTGACTAAAGAACAACTGCAAAAGCGCGAAGAATTGAAAAATCAGTCTCGTGAGAAAAGAGCAGCGAAAAAGCAGAAAATGAAGACTCAAAGAGATGAAGCGATAGAGCAGAACTAAATTGTAGCGACTTATCGCAACGATGTAACTATAATTATCCTATAATATAGGTCTAAAAGCCGTTCTTTTATTAAAAAGAACGGCTTTTTTATTTGATTAAACGATAAAAATGCAAAATATAACCAGTTAAATTTCCTCTCGTCCGATTTTTTGCTTGGAAAATCGAAGAAACTCGCCTTTTTCTTAAGAAAGTCTTAACATTGTAAAACAAAGACGGCGCAGGATTTATCGCGCAGGTCTTTTTAAAGTAATATAAATACTCGGGCAAATTTGTTTTAGTATTTAATTCGCGTTCCTAAGATTTTTACACACTTGTATTCAATACATTGTAAAGTCAGTTTCTTTTGCTTTTTCACAAAGGGATTTTGAGGGAGCAAAACGGTTTGCAAAAACCGTTTTGC
>CAYUNA010000122.1:0-2500 GCA_964445895.1 uncultured Saprospiraceae bacterium
GTGTTTGAAAAGGGAAAATGGGTAGTTGCTCATTTTCCCTTTTTTAAATTTGATTTTCAAATCGTCAACGTTCAACATCGTATAATGAAACAATCAACATTATTTTTAGTCGTCGCTTTATTTTTTATTGCTTGCGGCGGCGGCGAAAAACCTAAGCCAACTGACTTAGAAGGTAAAAAAACCTTACTGGTTGAAAAAGAAAATACATTAAATCAATTGCAAAAAGAAGTGGCAACACTAAAGGCTGAGATTGAAAAAATCGAGCCACCGAAGGAGAAAAAACGTCGCCTGGTTTCGACTGTGCCTGTCGTTAAAAAAAATTTTCAGCATTTTGTGGATATTCAAGGTACAGTGCAATCGGATGATTTTGTGAATGTAACAAGTGAAGTGCCAGGGCGAATTATGCAAATGAATTTGAAGGAAGGACAAAGTGTGCGGCGAGGACAGTTGGTCGCGACTTTGGATATGGAACAAGTGGATAAGCAAATTGCGGAATTGAATAAATCACTTGAATTGGCAAAAGACGTGTACGAGCGACAAAAGCGGCTTTGGGATCAAGACATTGGTTCGGAAATGCAGTTTTTACAAGCAAAAAATAGCAAAGAGCGTTTGGAAAAAAGCTTGGAAACGGTACAGTTTCAGCAGACGAAAGCGAAGGTTTACGCGCCAATTTCAGGAGTAGTCGAAATGGTAAATTTGAAAGGTGGCGAAGTCGCTGCCCCGGGTGTACCGATTGTGCAAATTTTAAATACAAATAAAGTAAAGGTCGTAGCGGCTGTTCCCGAAAATTATTTGCAGGCAGTGAAAAAAGGCGAAGAAGTAACGATTAATTTTCCTGCTTTAAACATTGATAAAAAAGCACGCATTAGCCGCATCGGTACAACGATTAATCCTGCCAATCGGACGTTTGAAGTAGAGGTTGATTTGGCAAATGGAAAAGGACTTTTCAAACCAAATTTGTTAGCACAGATGCTGGTTAACGATATTTCAATTAAAGACGCAGTGACGATTCCGTTGGTTTTATTACAGCAAGATGTGAGTGGAAAAAGCTTCGTTTATATTGTGGACAGAACAGAAGATGGAGATGCTGCTAAAAAAGTTTTTGTGGAAACTGGTGATAGCTATCAGAATGATATTGTAGTGACGAAGGGATTGACGGGCGATGAGATTTTGATTGGAGAGGGTTCTCGAGGGATTGCGGATGGTGAACTGATTCGGGTGGAGTAATTTTAGAGCTTTGAGGAACAGAAAATACTTGGGGGTTGATTTCTATGTTAAAAGCAAGAGATTCAGCCTTCACTATTTTTTTTGAAGTAAAAAAATCGTAAGGTTTTCGAGCTTCCCAAATAATAAAATAGGGCATTTTCCAACGAATGGAAAATGCCCTTTATAATTTCAAGTGCTCAAATTCTGACACTCAAAAGATACCTATAAATTCTTAAGTCTTTACTTTACAAATTTGATGGTTTGAATACCACTCTTCGTTTGTACACGTAAGAAGTACACACCAGACTTCAAATCAGTTACATTAATCTCTACTTGATTTTGACCTGCAATTGCTCGCTCTACACGAGTTGTTTGCAATTCGCCACCGATAGATAAAATACTAATATTCATTACTGCAGTCTCCGTTTGTACCAAATCGAAGTTCATCGTTAAGACGTTTTGTACTGGATTTTGTAAGATTCCTAATGCATCTACTTTACCAAACATTTCAACCTCATCGGTTTCTAATTGAACTAAATTTGATGGACTGTTGCCATCACAGTCAACAAAATCATCTGCGGTGAAGCCTTCACACGCTGCCCAACAAGCATTAGGGAAAGGAAGTAATTCACCATCTACTTCGACACATACTGGGTCGAAATCAAGGTCGCATCCACATGGGTCAAAGATTCCACAGTCAACAAAATCATCAGCCGTATAGCCTTCGCATTCTGCATAACAAGCATTAGGGAAAGGAATTGTTTCACCATCTACTTCGACACATACTGGCTCAAAAGTGAAGTCGCAATCACAATCTGATGGGAAAGGATTTGTATCGTCACACTCTACTACTTGGTCAATGGTATAACCTTCACATTCTGCGTAACACAAGTTAGGGAAAGTACAGATGATGCCTGGTGCAGTTTCAACGCATACCAATTCTAATGGCTCATCATCGCAATCTGGACATGGTGATGGGAAAGGATTATCGTCACATTCAACGTAATCGGTGTAGCCTTCGCACGCTGCAATACAAGCATTTGGAAATGGTAAAATATTGCCTTCATCATCAATCGCACAAACTGGTTCAATAGTGAAATCACAATCGCATGGGTCTGGGTTAGGATTAGTAATGTCGCAATCTACAAAGTCATCTACTGTATATCCTTCACATTCTGCAAAGCAAGCATTTGGAAATGCAATAACTTCTCCGTCAACATCAACACATACTGGCTCAAAAGTGAAATCACAATCGCATGGGTCTGGGTTAGGATTAGTAATGTCGCAATCTACA